>JAFEBC010000557.1 GCA_018266095.1 Deltaproteobacteria bacterium | reverse complement strand
GCGCTGGGCCTCTTGCGCGACCTCGATCGCGAGCTCACCGAGCAGAGCCCCGTGTACCAAGAGGCCGCGCGCTCCCTGTTGCGATTGTTGCTCATCCTGCTCTCGCGCGAGGCCACGCAGGGGATGCAGCTCCCGCACCGGCTGTCGCCGCTGGTCGAGGAGGTGTTCCAGATCATCGACAAGCGCTACGTCGAGCCGATCTCCCTCGCGGACGTGGCCCGCGCCGTGGGCCGGTCGGGCTCGTACGTGACGAACCTGGTGCGCGCGCAGACGCGCCTGACGGTGCTGGAGTGGATCACGGAGCGGCGGCTCGACGAGGCGCGGCGGCGGCTGCGCGAGACGGACGAGGACGTCGCCATCGTAGCCGAGCGGGTCGGGTACACGAGCGTGGACCACTTCATCCGGCAGTTCCGGCGCGCGCACGCGATGACGCCGGGGCAGTGGCGGAAGGCGCTCAGCGGAACGGCTTGAGACCTGCTGTGCGAACCCACCTTGGCAGCCCATCGAGCCACGCGCACAAATCTCCGCGTCTCCGCGCCTCCGCCTTGAAGGCTTTTGCAGGTCCTTGTGCGGCAACAGGCCTGACCACCGATAAATCGGTCGATTTCAAACATTGCAGTCCCTTGCGACTCATTGCGCTCTGCGGCATCGAAGTCGCCGAGGGAAGAAACCGGCCTCTCCGATTGTCTTGAGGGCTCCGGGGCGTTCTCGACCAGAGGCACGTCACCATGTGGATCGTCCGACTCGCGCTGCGTCGCCCGTACACCTTCGTGGTGATGGCGATGCTCATCGTCATCCTGGGCTTCGTCAGCATCGCCCGGATGCCGACCGACATCTTTCCCGAGATCGACATCCCGGTGATCTCGGTGGTGTGGAACTACGCCGGCCTCTCGCCCACCGAGCTCGAGCAGCGCGTGGTGTCGAACTACGAGCGCGGCCTCACCACCACGGTGAACGACATCGAGCACATCGAGAGCCAGACGCTCTACGGCATCTCGGTGGTGAAGATCTTCTTCCACCCGGGCGCGAAGATCGAAGCGGCCACGGCGCAGGTCACCGCGATTTCGCAGACAGTGCTCCGGCAGTTCCCGCCCGGCATCACGCCGCCGCTCATCATCCGCTACAGCGCGTCGAACGTGCCCATCCTGCAGCTCTCGTTGGAGAGCGACACGCTGCCCGAGCAGCAGCTCTTTGACCTCGGCAACAACTTCCTGCGCACGGGCCTCGCCACGGTGCAGGGCGCGCAGATGCCGTTCCCGTACGGCGGCAAGCTGCGGCAGGTGATGGTGGACCTGGACCTGGAGAAGCTGCAGGGCTGGGGCCTGTCGCCCGCGGACGTGTCCAACGCGGTGAGCGCGCAGAACCTCATCCTGCCCTCGGGCACGGTGAAGGTGGGCGACCAGGAGATGCCGGTCGAGCTCAACTCGAGCCCGGTGAAGGTGGAGCAGCTCAACGATCTGCCCATCAAGACCGCGCGCGGCACCACCGTGTTCCTGCGCGACGTGGCCCACGTGCGCGATGGGTATTCGCCGCAGACCAACATCGTGCACGCGAACGGCAAGAAGGCCGCGCTCATCTCCATCCTCAAGGCCGGCGGCGCGAGCACGCTCGACATCGTGTCGCGGATCCGCGCGGCCATGCCCGCCATCCTGGCCACGCTGCCCAAGGAGCTCAAGGTCACGCTCATGTTCGACCAGTCGATCTTCGTGCGCGCGGCCATCGACGGCGTGCTGCGCGAGGCGCTGATCGCGGCGGGGCTGACGGCGCTGATGATCCTCTTGTTCCTCGGCTCGTGGCGCTCGACGGTGATCATCCTGGTGTCGATCCCGCTGTCGATTCTCGTCGCCATCATCGCGCTGGGGGCGATGGGCGAGACCTTGAACACGATGACCTTGGGAGGCATGGCGCTGGCCGTCGGCATCCTGGTCGACGACGCGACGGTGGAGCTGGAGAACATCCACAGAAACCTCGGGATGAAGAAGCCGCTCGTGCGCGCGATCCTCGACGGCGCGCAGCAGATCGCGGTGCCGGCGTTCGTGTCCACCACGTGCATCTGCATCGTCTTCGTGCCGGTGGCGTTCATCTCGGGCGCGGCGCGCAGCCTGTTCGTGCCGCTCGCGCTGGCGGTCCTGTTCGCGATGATGACCTCGTACTTCCTCTCGCGCACGCTGGTGCCGACGATGGTGCACAAGCTGCTCGCGCCCGAGGTGGAGGCGCACGAGGCCGGGCACGTCCCGACGGGGTGGCTCGCGTCGATCCACGCGCGCGTCGAGAGCGGGTTCCTCAGGCTGCGCGACCGCTACGGCCTCGTGCTGGCGTGGGTGCTCGAGCACCGGCGCGCGTTCCTGGTGACGTTCACCGCGTTCGTGCTGGGCTCCTTGGCGCTGATGCCGTTCGTGGGGCGCGACTTCTTCCCGGCGGTGGACGCGGGGCAGATCAAGCTGCACGTGCGCGCCAAGCCGGGCACGCGCATCGAGGAGACGGAGCGGGTCTTCGGGCGCGTGGAGGAGGCGGTGCGCGAGGTGATCCCGGCCTCGCAGATCGAGACGCTGCTCGACAACCTGGGCGTGCCGAACTCGGGCATCAACCTGAGCCTGAGCGACGGGTCGGCGATCTCGAGCGCGGATGGCGAGATCCTGATCTCGCTGAAGGAAGACCACGCGCCGACACCGGACTACGTGGCCCGCCTGCGCAAGGTGCTGACGCAGAAGTTTCCGGAGCTGACGTTCTTCTTCCTCGCGCCGGACATCTCCACGCAGGTGCTCAACTTCGGCATCGCGGCGCCCATCGACGTGCAGCTCCGCGGGCCGCTGGCGAACCGCGCGCAGAACCTGGCGATCGGGCGTGAGCTGAGCCGCGCGATGGCGCAGATCCCGGGCGCGGTGGACGTGCACCTGATGCAGGTGCCAGGCGTGCCGAACCTGCAGCTCGAGGTCGATCGCACGATGGCCTCGCAGGTCGGGCTCACGCAGCGGGAGGTGGCCACGGACGTGCTCGTGTCGCTCTCGTCGAGCGGACAGACGGCGCCGAACTTCTGGCTCGATCGCGGACGCGGTGTGCAGTACGCGGTGGCGGTGCAGACGCCGCAGCATCGCATCGATTCGGTGCAGGCGCTGGAGACGACGCCGCTGTTCGACTCGAACCCGGCGCGCACGCCGCAGCTCTTGAGCAACGTGGCGCAGGTGAAGCACGGGAGCGCGCCCGCGAACATCACGCACTACAACGTGCTCGACACCGTGGACGTGCTGGCGAACGTGCAGGGCACGGACCTCGGCTCGGTGGCGAAGGGCGTGCAAGAGCTCGTCGATGGGCTGCAGAAGAAGGGCCTGCCGCGCGGGACGTCGATCGTGATGCGCGGGCAGGTCG
>JAFEBC010000556.1 GCA_018266095.1 Deltaproteobacteria bacterium | reverse complement strand
GGATCCGCAGGTGAAGACGGGCGGTCACTGAGGACCGAAGTCCCGCGCTCATGCCCAACCGGGCCAAGAGCGGGCCAAGGGCGTGGCAAGCCGCCCCACGCCCCGGGACTTGTGTTAGTCAGGGCCCGCCATGGCCCTCCAGTACACCGTTCTCAAGCTGCTGCCGAAGAATGCGTTGTCGCGCGCCGTCGGCGCCCTCTGCCGGCTGCCCGGTCCGCGGCCCGTCGTGCAGGCGTCGATGCGCGCGTTCGCGAAGGCGGTCAACGTCGACATGTCCGAGGCCGAGTTTCCGCTCGAGCACTACCCGACGTTCACCGAGTTCTTCACGCGCCGCTTGAAGGCTGGTGCGCGGCCGATCACGCCGGGCGACACGCTGCCGGTCTCGCCGGTCGACGGCACGGTGGGCATGTGCGGGCGCATCGAGCAGGGCACGCTGGTGCAGGCGAAGGGCCGCACGTACACGCTCGCCGAGCTCGTGGGCGGGCCGACGGCCAAGCTCGACGCCGAGGTCTTCGAGGGCGGCACGTTCGTGACCATCTACCTCGCGCCGTACAACTATCACCGCATCCACACGCCGCTCGGCGGGCAGATCCAGGGCTACTGCAACGTGCCCGGGAACCTCTGGCCGGTGAACGCGGTGGGCGTGGAGAACGTCGACAAGCTCTTCTGCGTGAACGAGCGGCTGACCACGTACATCGAGTCGCCCGCGGGCGCGTGCGCGGTGGTCAAGGTGGGCGCGACCAACGTGGGCCGCATCCGCGCGCTCTACGCCGACGTGGTGACGAACGCGAAGATGACGCGCGAGGTGCAGCGCGTGCGCTTCGAGCGGCCGGTCGAGGTGGCGAAGGGCGGCGAGATCGCCATGTTCGAGATGGGCTCGACGGTGGTGCTCTTGTTCCAGAAGGCGTTCGAGCTGGGCGAGAAGATCACGCTGGGGACGCCGATCAAGCTGGGCGAGCCGCTCGGGAAGGTGGCTTAAGATGGGCAACGAGAAGATCCCGCAGGTCTCGGGCACGCGCGACGTGCTGCCGGTCGACACGTACGTGAAGGCCGATGAGCCGTGGCTGCGCATCGGGCACTACCACCTGGTCGAGGACGCGGCGCGGACGCTGTTTCCGCTCTACGGCTACCAGGAGGCGCGCACGCCGATCCTCGAGCGGACGGAGCTGTTCGCGCGCGGCGTGGGCGAGGGCACCGACATCGTCGGCAAGGAGATGTACACGTTCGACGACGGCGTCGACGGCAAGACGACGAGCGTGACGCTGCGGCCCGAGGGCACGGCGGCGATCGTGCGCGCGTACGTGCAGCACAATCTGCAAGTCGCGGGCGGCGAGACCAAGTGGTGGTACACGGGGCCGATGTTCCGCCGCGAGCGCCAGCAGAAGGGGCGCTACCGGCAGTTCACTCAAATCGGCGTCGAGGCGTTTGGATCGCCCGGCCCGCGCGTCGATGTCGAGCAGATCGAGATGCTGCACCGCTGGCTCTCGGCGCTGGGCCTGAAGTTCGCCATGCACATCAACACGCTGGGCGACGGCGACACGCGGCCGCGCTGGAAGGCGGCGCTGCAAGAGTATCTGCGCGCGCGCAAGGACCAGCTCACCAAGGATTCGCAGGAGCGCATCGAGACGAACCCGATCCGCGTGCTCGATTCGAAGTTCGACAAGCCGGAGATCCTGGCGGAGGCGCCGAAGATCGACGCTTTCTTGTCCGAGACGGCGAAGAAGCACTTCGACGGGCTGCAGGAAGGCCTGACGCGCCTGCACGTGCCGTTCGTCGTGGACGCGCGGCTCGTGCGCGGGCTCGACTACTACACGCTGACCACGTTCGAGGCGATCGCGACTGAAGGGCTCGGCGCGCAGAGCACCATCGCGGGCGGCGGGCGCTATGACGGGCTCGTGCGGCTCCTCGGCGGGGGCGATGTGGCGGGTGTCGGATTCGCGGCGGGGCTCGAGCGCATCGCGCTGTTGTGCGCGGCGCAGAATCGTGAGGCGACCACGCGGCCTGTCGTGTTCATCGCGCCGCTGGGCGACGCCGAGGCGGCGAAGGCCGACGAGCTGGGACAGGCGCTGCGCGCAGCGGGGCTCGCGGTCGAGGTCAGCTTCCGCAAGAGCAATGTCGGCAATCAGTTGAAGCGCGCCGATGCGCTCAAGGCGCGGTTCGCGCTGGTGCTGGGCGAGTCGGAGCTGGCGTCGGGCAAGGCCAAGCTCAAGGAGCTGGCGACGGGCGCGCAGCACGAGATCGAGCTTCAGTCGCTCGCGGAGTCGGTGAAGAAGCTGCTGTAGCCCGGCATCGGCTAGGATTGGTGTCCGTTCGATCCGTTCATGGGTCTGCTCGTGAGGAGCTCTGCGATGAAGACGCTGGTGACGCGCGCGATGCTGCTGGCCTTCGTGGCTGTCTCCTTGCCTGCGCTGGCCGCGGACAAGAAGGGCGCGGCGCCCGCGAAGGCCGACGCGAAGGCCGCTGAGAAGACCGCCGAAGCCAAGGTCGACCCCGCGCACGACGCGTCCAAGGCCGACCCGCCGCTGCTCCATGTGGGCGACGACGCGCCCATGTTCAACGGCCTGTTGCACAACCCCGAGGAGGCCGGGAAGCCGACCATCGATCTCTCGGCGATGGTGGGCGGCGACGCAGAGGCCGACGGCACGAAGGTGGTGCTCATCAGCTTCTTCGCCACGTGGTGCGGGCCGTGCAAGCGCGAGCTGCCGCTGCTGGTGCAGCTCGACAAGGAGCTCAGGGAGTCGGGCCTGCGCGTGGTGTCGATCGCCATCGACAAGGACGAGGCCAAGTGGCCGGAGATCGCGCGGCTGGTGAAGGAGAACAAGATCACCTTCCCGGTGGTGAAGGACCGCTACAACCTCATCGCGCGGCGGTTCCTGGGCGAGAAGACGGCGCTGCCCAGCGTGTTCCTCATCGGGCGCGATGGCCTCGTGAAGCTGGTCAAGCAGGGGTACGGCGAGAACGCCGAGACGTTCCTGCGCGGGGAGATCGACAAGGCGCTCAAGGAGTAGCTCGCAGCGCCTTGCGCACGAGGCCGTAGACTGTCGGCAGCACGAGCAGCGTCAGGAGCGTCGAGGAGACGTTCCCGCCGACCCCCGCGGTGGCGAGCGGGCGGTGGATCGCCGAGCCGGGGGCGGTCGCGAGCGCCATCGGTACGAAGCCGAGGACGGCGCCGAGCG
>JAFEBC010000555.1 GCA_018266095.1 Deltaproteobacteria bacterium | reverse complement strand
GAGGCCGGTGTTCTTGACCAGCGTGGTGCGCAGCTCGCGGAGCCGGGTGCCGACGCGCTTGCGCTCCTGGTCGGGCGGCTTGCGGTCGATGCCCAGAAAGTACTTCTCGTAGAGCACCTGGAGGTTCGTCAGGGCCTCATCGACCTGATCGAGCTCCTCCGCCAGCTTCTCCTGGGGGAGGGGCTGGGTATTGGTGATGTCCGGCACGAGTCCAGCTTAACACGCTCGATGCGGCGATGGGCTCCAGTCCGCGGGCCCCGGGGCGTGGCAGGCCTAGCTCCGCGGAGGCGCCGCTCGACGATCCGGACCTCGTGTCCGCGCGCGATCCCGTCCCTGGGCAAGGCGGCTCTCGCACCCGCACCGAGCCTCGCGTTCGTCCCTCCGGGCGAGGGCAATGACCGGACCGAGGGGTTTCTGACTCTTCAGTCAATTGTGAACTTCCGGCCGGAGGTCGGGTCCCACAGGTAGGGGTCACGTCGCGAAACCGCGACTCGGCTCGTGGCTCGCTTGTCGCGCGCGTGGGACGAGCCAGGCAGGCCGCTTGGTGATGATGGCCGCAACGTAAACCATTGATCATGTGATGAAATTTTGACTCAAGGGGGCGCGGGAGCGGCCACGATCGCGGTGCGTGTGGATCATCGATGCACCACTCCGCGAGTGTGTCCCCCACAGGGAAAAACCCTCGGTCCTCGGATCACAAACAATTTCCTGAGACCAACGTCCCATGGAGCTGATTTGTCTGCTTACAGGATGAAAGTCTCAAAGACGGGCCACAAATCGTCTCGAAAAGGCCCCTGTCAACCGTAAAACCCACACTTTTGAGACCTCCGTCTCTCGGTCAACGCGCCGACCCGTCTTGTGGCACTCGGGGTGCCCCCCTAGCGTCTCACGCGCAACTCATCCGGCCAGTTCGGACGGACCGGCACCAGCAACCAGGCACGTGACACTCTCGGAGGTTGTGATGCGACTGCGGTTTGGGCACTTGGTTCTCTTGGCAGGGCTCGTGGGATGCACCGCGCAGATGCCTTCTGCGGCGGTGGACGACAGCGACCTCGTGGTTCTCTCCAACAACGTGCACGCGCAGGTCCGCGGGGCGCAGGCGTTGGGGCCGACGGCGCGCTCGACGCGCATGGAGCGGATGATCCTCTCGCTCAAGATCCATCCCGACAAGCAGGCCGCGCTCGACACGCTGCTCGCGCAGCAGCAGGACCCGTCCTCGCCGAACTTCCACCAGTGGCTGACGCCGGATGAGTTCGGCACGCGCTTCGGTCCGACCTCGGCGGAGATCTCGCAGGTCACCGAGTGGCTCTCGTCGCAGGGCTTCACCATCGAGGACATCGGCGCCTCGGGGACGTGGATCAACTTCACCGGCGGCGTGGACCAGGTGGAGGCGGCGTTCCACACCGCGATCAAGGACTACATGATCGACGGCGTGGTCCGGCACGCGAACGCGACCGACCCGTCCATCCCGCGCGCGCTGGCGAACATCGTCCACGGCGTGGTGTCGATGCACAACATCCCGCGCCACGCGATGAACACGGGCGTGCATCACGTCACGCCGCCGGGCATCGAGCACGACTACACGACCTCGTCGGGCGCGCACTACATGTCGCCCGGTGACTTCTCCATCATCTACAACACCAAGACGCTCTACACGGCCGGCTACGACGGCACGGGCCAGACCATCGCCATCGTCGGCCGCACGCACCCGGCGGCGAGCAACTGGACGACGTTCCGCAGCACCATGGGCCTGCCGGCGAACGCGCCGCAGGTGGTGGTGAACGGGACCGACCCGGGCGATCAGGGCGCGGACGAGGACGGCGAGGCGGACCTGGACGTCGAGTGGTCGGGCGCGGTGGCCAAGGGGGCGACGGTGAAGTTCGTGGTGTCGAAGTCGACCTCGACCACGGACGGCGTCGATCTGTCGGCGCAGTACATCGTGAACAACAACCTGGCGCCGGTGATGAGCACGAGCTTCGGCCAGTGCGAGTCGTCGATGGGCTCGTCGGAGAACAGCTTCTACAACAACCTGTGGTCGCAGGCGGCGTCGCAGGGCATCAGCTCGTTCGTCTCCACCGGCGACTCGGGCGCGGCCGGCTGCAACGGCGGCAGCGACACCACCGGCTCGGGCCGCGCGGTCTCGGGCCTCGCGTCGACGCCGTACAACATCGCGGTCGGCGGCACGCAGTTCTCGGACGCGACCGGCTCGTACTGGTCGTCGACGAACTCGACCGGCGATGTGTCGGCGCTCTCGTACATCCCGGAAGTGGTGTGGAACGAGTCGGCCAGCGCGACCTGCCCTTCGGGTGACTCGTGCTCGGGCCTGTGGGCGTCCTCTGGCGGCGCGTCGACCCTGTACTCCAAGCCCTCGTGGCAGGTGAGCCCCGGCGTGCCCTCGGACGGCAAGCGCGACATTCCGGACGTCTCGCTCGCGGCGGCCGGCCATGACGGCTACCTCGTGTACACGCAGGGCGCGCTCTCGGCGATCGGCGGCACGTCGGCCTCCTCGCCTTCGTGGGCCGGCCTGATGGCGCTCATCGTGCAGAAGACGGGCGCGCGGCAGGGCAACGCGAACACCAAGTTCTACGCGCTGGCCCAGGCGCAGTACGGCTCGGGCGGCACGGCGGTGTTCCACGACGTGACCTCGGGCACCAACGCGGTCCCGGGCGTGAGCGGCTTTGCGGCCGGCACGGGCTACGATCAGTCGACAGGCCTCGGCTCGGTGGACGCGAACGCGCTCGCCAACGCGTGGGGCGGCGGGTCGACCACCTCGACGCCGGACTTCGCGATCACCAACTCGGGCAACGTGAGCGCGCAGCAGGGCTCGTCGGGCTCGGCCACCATCACCACCTCCGTCTCGGGCGGCTTCTCGAACGCGATCGCGCTGTCCGCGTCCGGCGTGCCCTCGGGTGCGACGGCGACGTTCAGCCCGACCTCGATCGCGGCGCCTGGCTCGGGCACGGCCACGCTGACCCTCGCGGCGGGCACGGCCACGGCGGGCACCTACAGCATCACGGTGACCGGCACGGGCGGCTCGACCACGCACACCACCACGCTGTCGTTCACGGTCACGCAGCCCCAGAGCGGCAACACGCTGTTCTCTGACGGCTTTGAGGGCTCGGGCTGGTCGACAGCGCAGGTCTCGGGCACGGCGGGCGCTTGGACGCTGGTCGCCTCGGGCACGCACCCGGCGGTGTCGCCGCACGGCGGCAGCAAGCTCGCGGACTTCAACTCGTACACGTCGGCGTCGGGCAGCCAGACTCGCCTGTACACCACGAGCGCGTTCGCGATCCCCTCGACGTTCGCGTCGGCCTCGCTGACGTTCTGGGAGTACCACGAGACCGGCTACTCGACGGACAACGACCGCGTGCAGGTGCAGGTGTCGACCAACGGCACCACCTGGACGAACGTGGGCGCGGCCGTCTCGCGCTACACGGGCGCCACGGGCTGGGCGCAGGCCACCATCGATCTGTCCGCGTACAAGGGCTCGAGCATCTACCTCGGGTTCCTCGGCATCTCGGTGTACGGCAACGACATCTACCTCGATGACGTCGCGGTCACCGGCGCGGGCACGGGCGGCTCGACGTACTCGGTCTCGGGCACCATCACCGCGAGCGGCTCCGGCCTCTCGGGCGTGACGGTCTCGACGGGCGGCGCGAGCGCGACCACCAACTCGAGCGGCGCCTACACCATCTCGGGCCTCGCCAACGGGACGTACACGCTGACGCCGTCGCTCTCGGGCTACACCTTCTCGCCCGCGACGCTGTCGGTCACCGTGAACGGCGCGAACGTGTCCGGCGAGAACTTCACGGGCACGGCGGCCTCGGGCCCGACCACGGTCTTCTCGGACGGCTTCGAGAGCGCAGGCTGGTCGACGGCGCAGGTCTCGGGCACGGCTGGCGCCTGGACGCTCGCGGCCTCGGGCACGCACCCGACGCAGGCCCCGCACGGCGGCAGCAAGCTCGCGGTGTTCAACTCGTACACGTCGGCGTCCGGCAGCCAGACCCGCCTGTACCGTCCGACCGGCATCGTGCTGCCGAGCTCGGCGACGACCATCACGCTGAAGTTCTGGGAGTACCACGAGACGGGCTACTCCTCGGACAACGACCGCGTGCAGGCCCAGGTGTCGACGAACTCGGGCTCGACGTGGACGAACGCGGGCGCGGCGGTGAGCCGGTACAACGGGACGACTGGGTGGGCGCAGGCGAG
>JAFEBC010000554.1 GCA_018266095.1 Deltaproteobacteria bacterium | reverse complement strand
GGCGCCGCCACATCCAGGCCGTACGCCCCCGTCGAGGGCGCGGTGTCCGGGTGCTGCGCCATCAGCCGCGGCCAGAACGTGTGCCAGGTCTGCGAGTCGATGAACTCCTGATCGCTCGTCGGGCCCGTCCACTGCACCGAGACGATGTGGCCGCCGTCGAGCGGCGTGTACACGTTGGTGCGCACCGTCGGCGGGAGGTAGCTGCCCGTGCCGTACCAGTGGCGGAAGGTCACGTTGGTCGAGTGGTCGGGCTGCGGCGCCTGGTCGACGACGTCGAGGCCCTGGTTGCTGAGCCACCACGGATCGGAGTTGTTGGCCATGGTCACCGACGCGGTCGCGAGCACGGTGCCGTCGGTCGAGAGGAGCTGCACGGGGACGGTGGCGAGCGTGCCCGGCGGGATGACCCACGGCGGCATGCGCAGCGCGAACCGCTCGGTGCCGATGATGCCCTGCGCGCCAGGCGTGGCGGGCGGCGAGGAGATGGCGTAGCCGGTGCCGAAGTGCAGGCCGCCGTCGCAGGAGGAGTCGTCGGCCGCGGTGAGGTTCGCGTCCGACTGCTGCAGCGTCGACCAGTCGTAGATCATCTTGGCCGGGTCTTCGAACGGGTCGCAGATGAGCGCGCGGATGTACGCTTGCTGGCCGGCGGGGAGCGTGCTGACCGCGTAGTCGACCTCGAGCTGGACGCCGTTGAAGCCGATGAGCGCGTGGCCGCCCGAGTCGGTGGAGATGGGCGCGCCGTCGGCGGTGCTGACGGCCGTGACGGAGACGGTGTTGCCGGCGGTCGCCGCGAAGGAGGTGAAGACTGCGGCGGCGAGCGTACAGTTGCGGATCAGCGTCGTCATGCCTCTGTTCAGTGGCAAGACATGCGCCAGCTTCCCACATCTGCACTCACCTGAATTGACTGCGGTTTTCAGACATTGCGCGCGACCATTGGCGTTGCAAGTTGAGACGCCTTGGTGGGCCATCGAATCATCCGGAGAACTCCCTCGGTCACCCGACCAATGGCGGAGTGCGTCAACCGGTGGCAAAAGGCGCGCGCCGTTCGAGGTTTCCCGAAACCCCTCCGAGGTCCGCATGCACCGCATCGCCGCGCTCGCCGCCCTGCTCTGCTCCTCCGCCGCCGTCGCGGGCCCGCACGTGATGAAGTGGCGTGATCCCGAGGAGCCGCGCGCGCTGCGCCAGGCGGTGCAGACGGCCTCGATCCCGCACCTGAACTACTACGGCGGGCCGGTGATCGCGCAGGTCAAGGTGTACGCGGTGTACTGGGGCGGCAACGTCGACGCCACCACGCAGAGCAAGATCGGCGGCTTCTACGACGCGTTCACGCAGAGCGGCGTGTTCGGCTGGCTGAGCGAGTACGACACGAACCTGACCGCGCAGACGGGCCAGACGGGCACGAACCAGCACTTCAAGCACGGCAGCTTCGCGGGCGAGTACACCATCGCGCCGGCCACCACCTCCACCGCGCTCACCGACGCGCAGATCCAGACGGAGATCGCGGGCCAGCTCAAGGCCGGCAAGCTCCCGGCGCCGGACGCGGACACGCTGTTCATGATCCACTTCCCCAAGGGCGTGTCGATCAGCATCAGCGGCGCCAACTCGTGCAAGTCGGGCGGCTTCTGCGCGTACCACAGCACCATGCCGGCCGCGGTCGCGGGCACGCCGGGCAACGTCTACTACGCCATCATCCCCGACGAGAGCGCGGGCTCGGGCTGCGACACGGGCTGCGGCGATGCGCCGGCGATGTTCGACAACCTGACCTCGGTGGCGTCGCACGAGCTGATCGAGGCGGTGACGGATCCCGAGGTCGGCCTCGTGGGCAACACGTACGGCCCGCCGCTCGCCTGGTACGATCCGCAGGGCAGCAACGGCGAGATCGGCGACATCTGCAACGCGGAGCAGGCGACGTTCACCGCGGGCAGCGGCGTCAAGTACACGATGCAGAAGGAGTGGTCGAACTCGGCGGGCTCGTGCATCGGCGCGTCGGTGGACGACTACTCGTTCGCGGTGGCGCCGGCCAAGCTGAGCCTGAACGCGGGCCAGACGGGCACGTTCCAGGTGACCACGGCGCTCACGCGCGGCGCGGCGCAGAGCATCAAGCTCTCGGTCGACGGCATGACGAGCGACATCAGCGCGTCCATCAGCCCGAGCACCATCACCTCGGGCCAGTCGGCGACGGTGACCATCACCACGAGCGGCAGCAGCATCAACGGCGCGCACTCGTTCAGCATCGTGGCCACGGGCTCGAACACGGCGCACACGGCGGACGTGGACGTGGAGATCGCGGGCGGCGACTCGAACCACGGCTGCCCGGCCGGCGACTCGCGCGTGCTCGGGCTCTGCGTGCCGTTCTCGTGCGACCAGACGGGCGCGTCGGGCACGGCGTGGTCGCTCGTGCTGGCGTGCGTGGTGCTGGCGATGTCCGAGCGGCGCCGCAAGCTGCTCACGTGGACGTCGGCGAGCAAGCCCGGCTCGCGCTAGTCTTGAGCGCATGAAGATCCTGCTGACGGGCGCCACCGGCATGGTGGGCCAAGGTGTCCTGCGCGAGTGCCTGCTCGCGTCCGATGTGGAGCAGGTCATCTCGCTGGGCCGTGCGCCGCTCGGGCAGACGCACGCCAAGCTGCGCGATCTGGTGCACAAGGACCTGTACGACCTCGCGCCCATCGCCAAGGACCTCGAGGGCATCGATGCGTGCCTGTTCTGCCTCGGCGTGTCGGCCGCGGGGATGAGCGAGGCCGACTACACCAAGATCACCTACGACCTGACGCTGTCGGTGGCCAAGGCGCTCCTGGCCGCGAGCCCGAAGGCCACGTTCATCTACGTCTCGGGCGAGAGCACGGACTCGACCGAGAAGGGCTCGGCGATGTGGGCGCGCGTAAAGGGGCGCACGGAGAACGCGATCCTCAAGCTGGGGTTCCCGAAGGCGTTCGCGTTCCGGCCCGGGTACATCCAGCCGCTGCACGGCATCAAGTCGCGCACGTTCTGGTACCGCGTGATCTATGGCGTGTGCGGGCCGTTCTATCCGCTGCTGAAGAAGATGGCGCCGAAGATGGTGACGAACACGGAGGAGGTCGGCCGCGCGATGCTGCGCGTGGTGCGCGAGGGGTTCGGCAAGCCGGTCGTGCACACGGTGGACATCGGCGTGCTTGGCGGGCCTCGAGAGCAAGAGCGCTGACGCGGTGGCGCGGGGACGCGGAGGATTCGCGGCTACTCCGACCAGGCGGTGGCAGAACGCTTCGCGATTGTTCAGCGCGGCGATTCGCGCGAGGATCGTGCCGTGCCTGGGCCGAAGTTCACCGCCAGCTTTGCGGATGCGCCGCAGTTCCTGACGGCGTTCGCGCAGCAGATCGCGCACGGCGGGCTGCTGGTGCTGGGCGCGGTCCTGCCGGCGGGCGCGGCGCTGACCGAGTGTACGGTGGCGGTGCAGATCGACGGCCTGATGGCGGCCGAGGTGCCGGCGCGGATCGCGGGCGCGACGCCGGGGCTGGGCGTGATGGTGATGTTCGATCCGCCGGATTCGACGCTGAAGACGCTGGCGGAGAAGCTGCGCAAGGACCCGCATGCGCTGGTGCTGGAGGCCGCGGCGATCGAGGAGGCCG
>JAFEBC010000553.1 GCA_018266095.1 Deltaproteobacteria bacterium | reverse complement strand
GGGCGCGAGGGCCGCCCGAGCCTCCTCCACCGCCCCCGCCTCGGCCGACGCGAACCCCTGGGCGCGCAAGAGGCCCGCCACGCCGCGCCGCACGGCCGGATCGTCGTCGACGATGAGGACCTTCCCGCTCACGCCGTCACCCCTCGCCCCTTCGCGTCCTGCGCAGCCCCGGCCTCGCGCTGCGCCAGCGGCAGCACGATCTGCGCCTCCGTCCCGCCACCCTCGCGCGGCGACAGCCGGAAGCGCCCGCCGTGATCGTGCGCGATCTTGTGCGCGATGGGGAGCCCCAGCCCCGACCCTTGCGGCTTGGTCGAGCCGAGCCCGCGCAGCAGGTCTGGCCCTTCCAGCGCGCGCCCGATCCCCGCGCCGCGATCGCGCACGCTGACCGTCGCCTCGTTCGCGCGCACGCTGACCTCCACCTGCACCGGCCCGCTCTGCGCCGTCGAGGCCTCGAGAGCGTTCTTGATCAGGTTCCCGAGCAGCCGCTTGAGCTGGTCCGGATCGCCTCTCACGACGGCCTCCGCGCTCGCCGCCGCGACCACGCACTCGACCGGCACCACCGCCCCCTCGCCCCACAGCGCACACACCTCACGCGCGAGCGCCCCGAGCTCCACCCGCGCGCTCGACGGCGGCGGCAGCTTGGCGAACTGCGAGAAGCTCTCCGTCATCCGCAAGAGCAGCTCGATCTCATCCGTGAGCAGCGCCGTCGCCTCGCGCAGGCGCTCCGCGTCGTCCGCGCCCGGCCCCTTCTCGGCCACGCGACCCACCCGCGCCAGCGCCAGCTTCATCGCCGTCAGCGGATTCTTGAGCTCATGCGCCAGCCCGCGCGCCACGTCCTGCCAGGCCGCGAGGTTCTGCGTGACCTCGAGCCGCGCGCCTTGAGCCGCAAGCTCGCTCGACATGCGGTTGAACTGCCGCACCAAGAGCTCCAGCTCGTCCGCCTCCGCGTCCAGCACGCGCGACTCCGGCACGCGCCGCCCCTTGGCGCCCGCGGCGACGTCGATCCTCCCCTGCGCCAGGCGATCGATGGGCGACACCACCGCGCGGCCCAGCACGATCGACGCGCCGAGCGCGAGGGCGGCCGTGAAGAGCAGGGCGACGCCGATGATCCAGGGGAGGCGACGCTCCAGAGCCTGACGCGCGAGCTCGGCCTGGAGCAGGTTCAGCCGCGTCTCGCGCAGCTCCGCGGCGAGCTGCTGGTCCTGCGGACTCGCCGAGCGCTGCGCGCGTTCGAGCACGGGATCGAGCGGGGCCAGCGAGAGCGTCATGGCGCCGGAGGCGGTGCGCTCGAGGGCGAGGCCGAGGAGCAGGAGGGGCAACAGCGCGCAGCCCACCATGACCGCCAGGAGGCGGAAGAAGAAGCGTCGCGGGGGACGCGTCGCCTGGGCGGGGGTGGACACGATCCATGCAAGCATTCGCACGAATCAGGCTCGCATTTCACCTGCGCTCGATCGGCGGACCGCGCTTAGACACCCGTGCGCCAGATGTGCGCAGCCCGCGCCGCGAGCCGCTGCTGCCGCTGCTCGATGTGCGCCGTGCTCCAGTCAGAGGGCGCGTCGGCAAGCAACGCCTTCGTCAGCGCGTACTTGCTGTGCGCGTAGGCCTCCACCTTCTGCGGATACTGTTGGTTGCCGATCTGCCGGTTCGCCGTGGCCTCCAAGAGAGTCAAGTTGCCGAGCCGGTACGTGAACAAGGGCCACTGGACCTGCGGGATCGCTCCCTCCCACAGCGCCCCGGGATTCTCGGGCAGCACATGCTCGATCGACCCCGGATCGGTCTCTGGATCAATCGCCTTGCCGCTCGCGTCCTCCTCCAACCTGCAGAGGATGTACTTCGCGAGCTTCTTGCCCGCGCCGCTCGTCGTCAACGAGATGTCTGCGAAGTCACGCCGGAACTTCTCGTCGCCGATCTGGATCTCGGACAACTTCTCCAAGATGCCCGAGAGCGACGTCACGGAGCCATCGAGGACCGCCTTCGCGGCCTGGTGATACGCGAGTTCGAGGCGGTTCGGATTCAGGCCGCCGATCACCGAATAGCGGAAGGTCAGCACGCTGACGAGCTTCAGCACGCGCACGAAGTCGGCGCGCGAACACTTCTCCCAACAGGCAAAGAACAGGGGCGTCGGCTGTCGCACCCCGAAGAGCTTCAGCTCTCGTACGGGCGGTCGCGCGTCCTGCAAGTCGATCCACAGCGAGTGCGAGTTGTCTGCCAGTGCCGTGAACAACTCCGCGCGACGCTCCAGCGCTTCCAGCAAGGCGAACACCTCTGGCCCGGTCTTCACCCGGTCGCGCACGATCTTGAAGAGCCTCTGCTGGCGGATGCCCGCTTCCTCGCAGAGCAAGTGGTAGCGGAGGAAAGTCGGAAACCGATCCTGCTGCACGGTTGACATGAGCTTGAGCCAACGCCGCTGCAAGCTCTCGAGATCGCCCGTCGCGCTCACTCGGGAGAACAGGTAGTTCTTGAGCAGATCCGTCGCTGACAGCTCGAGTCCACGCGCGTTGAGCGTCTCGAACACCGTGTACGCGCTGAAGTCGTCCTCGACCGTGATCTGGATGAAGATGAGCTGCCGCGCGACGGTCTCGCTGAGCAGGCGGGCCAATTCGACCCCCGACTCGGCGACGTCGGGGAGCTCCCCGAGCCGCTCCGAGAACCACTTGAAACAGTTCCACATCAGCCCGTTTGAAGCGGACAAAGAGCGCACGTTGAGCGGCTTGCGGAGCTGCACGAGGTTGTCTTGGAAGAACCCATTGTCAGCCGAGTTGAGCTCGAGCTTGCTCGTGTGCAGGAGGGAAACCGGATCCTTGTCACCGATGAACCGGTCGCGGAGCGTTCCGGCGCGTTCCTCGTTCGCCACCGAGTCGACGCCACGCTTCGCGAGCGACTGGAGGCGCTCAATCACGGCCAAGGCCAAGATGCTCAGGGTCGCGATGCGCTGCTGACCATCGATGATCTGAAACTTTCGATCTGTCTCGGCCTCCACCACCAGCGCCCCCATGTAGTGGGCCGCGTCGGGGTTGCCGCGCAGGGAGAGGATGTCAGTCCACAGGTCTTCCCAGGCGTCTTCCTCCCAGGAGTAGTCACGCTGATACTTCGGGACGTGGAAATTCTTCCCGTTCCCGATGAGCTCCAGGAAGCTGGTTGTCTTGGTGTTGAGCAGGTTTCCGCGGGCCATGGGTGCGCTCTCCTCCAATCGGTCTAGCACGGCCCGGACGCTGGCGGAGCAAGGCTCCTCGCCGAGCTGAAAGACCGTCGTAGGGTCGAGCAGCCCGCTACCTCAGCGCCGCGTCGATCGCCGCCTTAAGCTCGGCGCTCTCCGGCTCCACCGCCGACGGGAACGCCGCGATGACCTGGCCGTCCTTGCCCACGAGGTACTTGTGGAAGTTCCACTTGGGCACGCCGTTCTTCGCGGTCAGGAACGCGTACACCGGGCTCTGGCCCTCGCCCTTGGTGACCACCTTCTCGAACATGGGGAACTTCACCTTGAACTTGAGCTCGCAGAACTGCGCGATCTGCTTGGAGTCGCCCGGCTCCTGCTTGCCGAAGTCGTTCGAGGGGAAGCCGAGGATGACGAAGCCCTTGTCCTTGTAGGCCTCGTAGAGGGACTCGAGGCCCTTGTACTGCGGAGTGAAGCCGCACTCGGAGGCGGTGTTCACGACGAGGGCGACCTTGCCTTTGTAGGCGGAGAGGGACTCGGGGTGGCCGTCGAGGCGGTTCGCGGTGAGGGAGTGGAGGGACATGGGCGTGGGCTCCGAGGGGGCCGCGAGGGCGGGCAGGGCGAGGAGAAGGGCCGGGAGGAGGCGACGGACGGGGAGGTGGGCCATGGCGGTGGGTAGGATGCCACGGAGGGCGGGGAGGTGCGCGGGGACGGAGGGGGTGGCGTGGGCGACGGGGGTGGAGGGGAGGGCGACGCGGTGGGCTGACTTGGCGACGGGTGTGGCGGGCGAGGTCGACGGGCCGATCGGCCGAGGTCGATGCTGGGGGAGGGTGGTTCGACCGTGTGGCGGGAGGGGCCGACGTGCGGGGCGGCCCCGGCGAACCCTTTAAGGGCGTACGAGTCCGCGACTGTCTTCGAAGGGGAGAGCGTCACGAAGGAACAGGAGGTCGACTGCGTCTTTCTCTCCGTCCACCGGAAGTCCAAGGACACCCTGAGTTCGATAGTTCCCGTCCTGATACATCGTTCGCAGGCTCCGCAGAGCTTTTGCATCCGAGCCCAAGAAGTGCACACCCTCGCCGTAGCCGAGATTGCTCGCTGCATCGACGTTGATCGAGAGCGTCGCGAGTGGGACCGACAGCGGCCACGATGCATGAGGTATGGAAGGGTAGGTGCCAGAATCCATGCGCACCAGGACCGTCCAGACCTCGGCCTCCAGTGGGACGCCTCTTTGCCAAAGGGCGGACACTTGGCTTGTCCAAGCTGAGCAAAGAACTTTCAATGTCGCCGGTGCTGATGTTCGGTCGCAAACCGATGAGACGACAAATGAGCCCTGCTTGGTGAAGTAGAGGTCCGCGGCGTCGTCGACCGTATCCACCGCGGGCCAGCGATTGCCGTAGGCGCCGGCCCAAGACGACCACTGGATTGAAGCTTTCAAGTCGTCTTGCTCGCTTCCGGTCAAGGTGCCTGTGCGGACGCCATCCCAAGCAACTCCGCCTTGCACCCAATAGTGGCAGGCTCCGTCGAGATAGAGAAAGGTCGAACCGTTGTCCCACATCACCTGCATCCCGGGAGGCACTCGGGATGGTGTGTTCATCCGGGCAATACCGAGAGCGATGCCTGTCGCCCCATCGCAGAGTGGCGGAGTCGCAGGCGCGCCGCAGGCCACGAGGAAGAAGCACAAGACGGCGATGGCGCGCCCTGAACTCATTGCTTCGCAGGCTCCCGAAGAGAATCGAGGAGCTCGGTGGCTTGAACCTGCGGAGCGTCTGCGGGCCCCGGGGTCCAGTCTTGAGGCCAGGACTGAGCAGCTTGCTTGCCTCCGGTATCGGCCAGACAGTAGGCGTCGAGTTTTGCGTTCC
>JAFEBC010000552.1 GCA_018266095.1 Deltaproteobacteria bacterium | reverse complement strand
CGGCGCGGGCCGGCGCGACTGTCCCGAGGTGCTCGGCGGCTGCACCGGCGCGATGCGTCCCGTGGCCGGCGGACCCGCGACTCCAGGCCGCCCCGCCGCGCCGAGCGCCGAGGGCGCACCCGGCGCCGCGCCCTGCTGCGCGCCATATTGCAGCGCGATCGCGGCCGCGATCTCAGAGTCCCCGCACAGCATCGGCTTCACGCGCTTGCCGGTCGCGAACGAGAGCTGATCGATGACCGACAGGTCGGTGGGCTCGCTCATGGCGATGGTCACCACCTCCATGCGCCCTGCGCCCGTGATCTCGTACGCGAGGCAGCGGAACTTCTCCGCCACCGGCCGCGCGATGAGCTTCACCGCGCGCGGATCGATGCGCGCCTCGCGCAGATTGACGATGGGGATGCCCAGGTGCTTGGCCAGCACGCGGACGACATCGGCCTCCTTGCAGAAGCCCTTCTGCACGAGGATGGCGCCGAGCTTCCCGCCCCACTGCTTCTGGTGGCCAAGCGCGCTCTGGAGCTGATGCTCATCGACGATGCGCTCTTCGGTGAGGAGTTGGCCAAGAGGCTTCTTCGGGGGCATTCCTTCTCCGATGTCAGCGCTTCACGCGCGAGAGGTATTCATCGCGCGAGAACACGCCCTTCTCGATGAGCAATTCGACCATCGCCCGCATGGCGGCGACCGATCGGCGCTGCGTCTCTTCCACGCCCCGCAGCACGTCGACCGCGCTCGTCTGCTGCGCGGGCACGGGAGGCGGCGCCTTGGGCGGCGGCGGCCGGGGCGGCGCGGGCCGCTGCGGCGACACCGGACGCTGATCCGGCACGGTGGCCGAGGCGTCCTTGGGAGCCGGCGGCGGCTTGCCCGTGGCGACCGTTCCGCCCGCGTTGTTGGTGATCTTGATGGACGGCTCTTCCTCGTCGCCCATCAGCTCCTGGCCGCGATACCAGCGCGAGATGGCGTTGCGGATGGCGCCCGTGCCCGCGATCTGCGCGACGATCCGCAAGCCGCCCGTGAGCGAGCGCAAGTGATCGGTGACCATGAGATTGAGCGGGTCGCTCATGGCGACCACCAGCGTGCGCCCCTCGTCCTGCAGGGCCAGCGGCACCACGCCGAACTCCTCGGCCACGTCCGGCGGGATCAGGTCGCGCGCGGCGGCGTCGCCATCCCCGGTGAGATCCGCCCGTGGAATCCCGCTCTGCTTGCTGAGCGCGCGGACCAGGACCTCCTCGGTGAGGAACTCCATCCGCACCAGGATGTCGCCCAGCTTGCCGCCCCACTGGCCTTGTTCGGTCAGCGCAGCTTTCAGTTGGGCATCAGTGATGACGCCTGCCTTGACCAGCAGGTCGCCGATGCGGATCCGCATGGTTGGGCCATCCTAGGTCACGCTCGCTCCGAGCGGCAACTTTCCTTTGCGCGGAACAGCGCTTGTGTTCATTTTCGACCTGGCTGTGCCGCTTCCTTCGAGGAAGCGCGCGGGACGCTCAGGGCAGCTCCTGCACGGCCACGCCGGCGGGCGGCTTGAGCGCGAAGGCCGAGATCGCGGGCGGCTTGTCGAGCGTCAGCGACTTGAGCTTCAGGTCGATCTCGATGGCCTGGTCGGGCACCGACACATGGATGAGCCGCGGCATCGGCCGGGGCCAGGCGTGCCCGGAGGCGTCGCTCCCGGCGTGGTCGTCCAGGCGCACGCTCCAGAGCAGCTCGGGCTTCTTCGCTCCCCCCGCCAGCATCCGGCGGACCTCGAGGATGCGCACCTTCTTGGGCTCGCCCAGGAGGTCGCCGTTCACGCGCACCTCTTGCTGCTCGCCGCGCAGCGTGGTCGTTCCCGGCGGGACCGTCGATTGCACGAGCCACAGGTCGTCGCCGTCGCGCTTGAGCTGCACGGGATTCGCGCCCGCGAGCAGCGGCACACCGCCACACAACAGGGCCACGAGCTCGGAATCCGACAGCGGCGTGGGCAACAGGCGCGCGAGGTTGCGCGGCGTGGACGGGCCGCGGAAGAACATCGCGCTGCGCACGTCGTAGAGCGCGAACTGCCCCGCGTGCGCCACCAGCACGGCCGCCGGATCACCGAGCGGCGTCAGCGCGTCGATGCGCAGCGAGGCCGGGAGCTGCGCCGCGAACAAGATGGGATACCGGCCGCCGTTCTCGGGCGCGTCCACGAAGGCCTTGGCGTCGCCGCTCACCGTCGTGGGCGACTGGAGCAGCACGCGCAGCCTGTCCCAGAACGCTTCGGCCTCGCGCACCTGCACGGCGCGCTTGTCGACGTCGAGGTCCTGCGCGGGCGGCGGCTCGGCGGCGAGCTGCTGATTGCGGGTCGCGTCGCTCGCCATCGGATTGAGCCCGGCGCAGCCCGCGAGCGCGCACGCGAGCGCCAGGCCCGATCCGCGCAGCATGTGTCGTCCGAGCCTCATGTGCATCCAGACGCGCACCGAGGCCATCCGCACACAGCTACTGGCCGAACGGCGGCGGCGCCGACCCCGAGCCGACCTTCATCTCGCCCATCGGATCGGTCGCGGCCTGACGCACCTGATCGAGCTCGTGCTTGAGCTCGCTCAAGGCCTCATTCGTGTTGCGCAGACGCTCGCTCAGGACCTGCACGAAGCTCCACAGCAGCTTCACCGCCAGCAGCGAATCGCGCCGCATCAGCTTGAGCAGCGAGTCGCGGTCGATGCTGATCGCGCTCGTGTCCTCGGCCGCCACCACCGTGGCCGACCGCGGCGCCTGGTCCACGAGCCCCATCTCGCCGAAGTGCCCGCCCGGCTTGAGCTGCGCGATGTGCAGCCCGTTCTTGATCACGTCGACCTTGCCGCGGAAGAGCACGAACAGCTCATCGCCGCTCTCGCCCTCCTTGATGATCGGCTGGCCCTTCTCGAACTGCCGCCCCCGCGCGATGCCGAGGATGCCGAGCAGCTCCTTGTAGGTCATGTGCTGGAAGAGCGGGATGCGGCGCAGGATCTCCGTCTTGCCCTCGACGTCCGTGGTCTCTTCGTCGTCCGACGACTCGATGGAGAGCGCCACCGCGGTGACGTTGTCCTTGCCGCCGCGCTGCACCGCGAGATCGACCAGGCTGTCCGCGAGCTTGCTGCGTGGCTCCTGCGAGAAGAGCGCCGGGAGCTCGTCGTCGGACAAGTACCCGTGCAGGCCGTCGCTGCAGAGCATGTACAGGTCGCCCGGGATCAAGTCGGTGACCAGCGTGTCCACCGCGACGCTCGGCTGGATGCCGACCGCGCGCGTGATCACGTTCTTGTTCTCGGCCGTCGCCACCTGATCCTTGGTGATGAGCCCGCGCTTGAGCTGCTCCTGGATGATGGTGTGATCCTCGGTGAGCTGGTGCGCGCGGCCGTTGCGGAAGAGGTACACGCGCGAGTCGCCGACGTGCCCGACCACGGCCTTCTTGCCCGCGCACACGAGCGCGACCACCGTGGTGCCCATGCCGCGCTTGCCCTGATCGCTCTGCGCCAGCGCGTGGATGTCGGCGCAGGCCTTGTGGATGGCCTTCTCCATCAGCGCCGCCACGGCCTCGCGGGCCTCGACGGTGGGCGTGGTGCGGAACTGCTCCAGCACCGCCTTGCCCTCGAGGAGCCCGGCGCGGATCGACTGCACCGCCTGCGCGCTGGCGACCTCTCCGGCCGCGTGCCCGCCCATTCCGTCGGCGACGATGTAGAGCCCCAGCTCGTCGTCGACGAGGAAGGAGTCTTCGTTGTGCTTGCGCTTGCGGCCGATGTCGGTGCGGGCCCAGCTCTTGATGGCGGTCAAAGTCCCTCCCCTGATGAGCTTCGGGGTCCGCGGAGTCTAGGGGAAACGTGGCGTGGACGGAAGTATACGTCGCGTGGGTCCTACACTTGGGATCGGCCGCGGGTCGCGCTCCGGGGGAGGGGTCCGTGCTCGGACATGCAGGCTTCGGCCTGGACGAGCCGCTCGCGAATGCGGAGCGCTGATCGGCGTGGATGCCGCGGCTTGAGCTCCGGTAGGGGGTTGGGTGCGCCCTCGCCTGAACTGCGCGCGGACCCCTCCCCCAGACCCCGACCCGCTGTTTGACCACTGAGAGGGCGCGACGCGATTTCGGGGTGCGCACCTTGGGCCGGCGACTCCGTGGACCCCGAAGGGGGTGACCTGCAAGAAACGCGGTGTCTCCAGCCTCGCGCAGCGCGCGAGGCTTCTGAAGCCTAGCTCCAGCCCTCTGCGTCCCAGGACAGTGGATCCTCGTCGCCGTCAAACTCTCCGGGCTTTGGCGGCTGGCTCTCATACGCTTCACCGGCTGCCCGCTCGGCGGCCGCCGAGTCCAGGGCCATCCGAGCCAGGCGCACGCGCTCGTCGGGCGTGAGCTTGGCCACGAGGTCGACGAAGTCCTGTGCGCTGAGTGCGTTGTTCATGGGCGGCTCTTGCGTTGGAACGATCAGGAGCGTACACCCTCAGTGTCCTTTCTCGCCACCGGGTGAAGCCGCGACGGGAAGGCAATGACTAGCGGTGACACGCACGTAGCTCGAAAAGGACTCCTACATGACGAAGGTTACGACCGAATCGCCCCTGGGCGACGCTTTGGCTCGCGGCCGCGAAGCCGGAGTGAAATTGAACGCGGCTACCGACCGATTGAATGAGCTCCTCCAGTCCGCTGAGGCAGCGATCGTGGACCTGGGGCTTGGAGTAGAGGGTTCGGTGATGATTGGCTCCTTTTTGCAGAAGGGGACCATTGTTGCTGAACGCCTGTCGTATCGAAAGGAGGGCAAGGAGTGGCACCTCTTCATTGAGGATGACTCTCACCCTGATGACTGGAACGCCGTCCGCTTGGTCAACGCCAGCCGTGAAAGGCGAGTCCGATCGGCCGGCTTCCTGCCTGCGCTCGTTAAGGAACTTGTCTCTCTCGCAGAACGGGAAGCCGAGCGCATCAATTCACAGAACCGGGCGCTCGAAGGCCTCATTGAGGATCTCGGGGGTTTCCTGTGAGACGCGGCGAGATCCGCTGGTACCGCTTTCGCGATCCCGACAAGCGGCGCCCCGTTCTCATCCTTCATCGCGACAGCGTCCTAGATGCCCTCAACGAGATCATCGTGGCGCCGATCACCCGAACACTCCGCGGATTGGACACCGAAATCGTGCTCCAGCCCTCGGATGGGATGCCGCATGTGTGCGCGATCAACTTCGATCACGTCTCGCTTGGCGCAGCGTGCCCGCCTCGAGGGGCAGATCACGACCCTTTCTGAGGAGCGCTGGCCCGACGTTCGGCGCGCGCTCCTCCTCGCGACGGGCTTCGATCAGAACGAGTAACCCGCCCTTACCCCTGCGGCTTCTCCACCTCCACCACGCGCGCCTTCATCTCCAGCACCAGGAACTCCACGCGGCGGTTCTTCTCCTTGTTGATGCGGTTCGTGTTCGGGACCACCGGCCGCTGGTCGCCGTAGCCCACGGCCTTGAGGCGCTTCACGTCCATGCCGTGCGTCGACAGGTAGCGGACCACGGCGTCGGCGCGGGCCTGGGAGAGGAGCTGGTTCTTCTTCGGGTCGCCGGCGTTGTCGGTGTGGCCCTGGACCTCCACCAACGTCAGCTCGGGGTGCGCGTCGAGCACGGTTGCGACCTGGTTCAGGAGCTTGAACGAGCCAGGCTGGATGATGGCCTTGCCGGTAGCGAACTGGACCTTCTCCAGGATGTCGACCTTGTCGCCGCGGATGACGACGAGCTGCTTCACGCGCAGCGGGCAGCCCTGGTTCTCCTTCGGGCCGGGGTCGTGCGGGCAGTTGTCCTGCGCGTCGGGGACGCCGTCGCCGTCGGCGTCGGGAGGGGCTTCGGGGAGCGCCATCACGGGGAGCGCGGCGATGGTGACCTTGGGCGCCACCGGGCAGCCGTGGTTGTCGGCCGGGCCCGCGACGTCGGGGCACTGATCGTCGGCGTCGGCCACGCCGTCACCGTCGCGATCGGGGGGCTTGGGGCAGCCGTCGAGCTCCTTGAGGCCGGCCACGTCGGGGCACTTGTCGAGCGAATCAGGGATGCCGTCGTGGTCGCGGTCGGGCGGCGGCTCGACCACGGCGAGGTGCACGGGGCGCTGCGCGGGCAGGACCGGGTCGGGCACGTGCGCGGCCTCACGCTCGGCCACGCGGCAGGCGGTGGGCGTGTACCCGAAGCCGAACACGAAGCGCGCCTTGGGCGAGCCGATGCCGTTGCCGATGGCGGTGCCGATGGCGCCGTCCATGGAGAAGCCGCGCGCGAAGCACCAGCCCGAGCCCACGCGCCACTCCGAGGGCGTTCCGCCGGCCACGAATCCCGCGCGCAGCCAGGTGCGCGTGTCGGCCTCGGCGAAGATGCGGTTGGGGATCCAGTTGGACGGCGCGCCCGGGAGGAAGCCGACCGCGGCGCGCAGGCCGAGCTCGTTGCCGGTCTTGACGTCAGCGATCTGGCGCGGCGGGCGCAGGTCCAGGAACACGTTGCCGACCACGTCCAGCGCGGCCCGGCCGGTGCCGACATCGAAGCGGTGGCCCACCGAGCCGGTCACGCCCGCGTCCCAGCGGCCGTCGCCCGTGAGCGAATCCGAGGCCGCCGTGGGGATGGTGATCTCGGCCTCTGCGGCGAGGTCGATGCCGAACGTCTCCTGGCGCAGGATGGACAGCCGCGGCACGAGGCGCAGGTCGCCGATGCCGGCCGCCACGCCGCCCGTCGAGGCCGCGCTGCGCAGGTTCTGCAGCGAGCCCGACTGCTGCAGCGTGAGCGGGAGCTGGACGGCCAGCGAGAGCGGTCCGTTCAGGTGCGCCTGGATCCCGAGCCAGCCGATGAGGCGGTTGTTGATGAGCACGTTGCGGCCGTCGCCGGTGGGCGTCGAGACCACGAGCGGTTGGTACGCGTCGTCGGCCCACAACCGCACCTCGAGCAGACCCTCGCCGTCGATGGGAGGACGCGCACCCGTGACCGCCGCGAAGCCGTCGCCGCCGGGCGCAGGCGTGAAGTTGCGCAGGTTCACGTTGGGCGCGTTGGCCGCCGTCGTCTGCGCGAGCCCCGGCAGCGCGACCACGAGCGCGACGCCGAACACGATCTTGCCCGTCTTGCTCTTGCGCGCGCGCGCCAGGGCCATCGTCTGACGGCGGCGCGGCCAGAGGAGCAGGAGCATCGCCAGGCCCAGCCACTCGACGGGAATTCCGCCCGTGGAGCAGCCGCCGCGCACGATCTGCGGCCCGTTCACCGCGAAGGTCGAGCGCGCGATCTCGCTCTGGTGGCCGCCCTTCGTGGCCACGGCGCTGACCGTGTACACGCCGTTCAAGCCCGTCGGCAGCGGCACGCTCCACGAGCCATCCGCGGCCGCCGTCACCGTGAACGTCTGGTCGCCGAAGGTCACCGTGATGGTCGCGCCCGGCGTGGCCACGCCGTGCACCGCGTCGGGCTGCGTCTCGAACGTCGAGCCGTCCGAGGGCCCGAGGATCGCCACCGTGACCGCCGTGTTGTCCGGCCCGGTGACGACGACGCCCGCCGGATCCGACGGCTGCGAGGTGTTGCCCGCCGCGTCCGTGGCCGTGGCCGTGAACGTGTGCGCGCCCTCGGACAGCGGCTGCGTGGGCGTGCAGGCGAAGGTGCCCGAGGCCGTGGCGGTGGTCACGCAGATGACGTCGCCGTGCTCATCCGTGATCGTGACCGTGCTGCCCGCCTCGGCTGTGCCCGAGAGGACCGGCTTTGTGTTCGTGGTGGGCGAGGGGCCCGCGGTGAGCGTGGGCTTGCCCGGCGCGGTGGTGTCGATGACGAGCGGACGGATGGCGCTGCCCGCGGAGGTCGAGCCATCGCCGTGCACCTCGAAGGCCTGCACGTGGTAGCTGCCGTCGGCCATCGCGGGCGAGGCGGTGCAGGACCAGTGGCCGCTCGCGTCGGCGGTGGCGGTGCAGAGCACGGTGTCGCCCGACTTCACCTCGACGGTGGCGCCCGGCGTGGCCGTGCCCGTGAAGGTCGGCGTGTTGTCGGCGGTCGGCGTGCCCGGCTGATCGAGCGTGGGCGCGTCGGTGGTGCCGATGACCACGGTGACCGCGTTGGACACGGGGCTCGTCTGGCCGTTCGGCGAGGTCTGGGTGGCGGTGAAGGTCACGCTGCCGTCCGGGAGCGCCGCCGCGGGCACGCACGACCAGTGGCCGCTCGCGTCCACGGTGGCGGTGCAGATCGTGTGTCCCGCGCCGTCGACCACGGTGACGGTGTCGCCGGCCTTGCCCGTGCCCGCGATGGTGGGCTTGTGCTCGTTGCTGGGCGAGGCCATCGCGTCGATGACCGGGGCCGCCGGCGTGCTGGCGTCGACCGTGAACGAGCCGGTGACGACCTCGCTGGCCGTGCCCGTCGGGCTGGTCTGGACCACGTGCACCACCGCCACCGTCGCGGGGTCGCCGGGGAACGTGTAGCCGCTGTCGCAGGACCAGGTGCCGTCCGGGCGGACCGTGGTGGCGCAGACCGGGTCGCCCGCGGCCGTGGTCACGGTGATGATGTGGCCCGGCACGCCCGTGCCCGTGAGGGTCGGCGTGGTGTCCGAGGTGGTGTTCGGCGCGCCGCCGGCCTGCGCGGGGAGCGGATCGAGCGTCGGCTTGGGCTCGCCCGTGGGGGGCACGCCGTCGACCTCGACCGTGATGGGCGCGGACGCGGGCGAGAGGACGCCGTTGCCGTACGTCTGCGTGGCCGTCATCGTGCTGGTGCCGATGGGGAGGAGCGCCGCGCACGACCAGGTGCCGTCGCTCTGGACCGTGGCCGTGCAGACCACGCGGCCCGTGGTGTCCGTGACGCCGACGGTGGCGCGCACGGCGCCGGT
>JAFEBC010000551.1 GCA_018266095.1 Deltaproteobacteria bacterium | reverse complement strand
CGGCGCTGGTGTTCGCGGCGCTGTTCGTGCTGCGGCGCCTCAACCGGCCTCCCGGGCAGGCTGCGCTGGCGGCGGAGTTCGCGCGCTGGCGCGTGCGGCACTGGGCGCTCATCCACCTGGGCTGCGTCCTCTGGGGCCTGACCGCGCTCTACTTCGGCTCGCTCATGCGCGACGCCTGGCTGCCGCTCACGGTGTCGGTGATCATCTCGGTGACGCTGGGCTCGGCCCTGAGCCAGGCCTTCGCCATGGAGCGCGCGCAGACCACGCTCACGCTGGCCCTGCTCTACGCGCCCTCGGTGGCGCTGTTCGTCGAGGTGGCGTCGCTGCGGCCGCTCGCGGTCATCGTGGTGGTCTACCTCGCGTACCTCCTGTCGAGCATGCGGCGGCTCGGGCGCGAGTACGACACGCAGCTCGCCACGGAGTACGCGCTCTTGCAGTCGCGCGCGGAGATCGAGCGGCTCACGCGCATCGACGCGCTCACCGGGCTCGCCAACCGGCGCGAGTACGCCGAGGCGTTCCCCAAGGCCTGGCACCTGGCGCTGCGGCAGAGGACGCCGCTCGCGCTCCTGATGTTCGACCTCGATCACTTCAAGGCGCTCAACGACGGCCACGGGCACCTCGCGGGCGACGCGTGCCTGGAACACTTCGCCAGGCTCATGACGCAGCACTTCCGGCGCGACGTGGACCTGCTCGCGCGCGTGGGCGGCGAGGAGTTCGTGGCGGTGCTGCCGGGGTCCACCATCGAGAGCGCAGCCCAGCTCGCCGAGCGCTTCCGCGAGAGCCTGGAGCGAGCGCCGTGCACCTTCGAGGGCCGGGCGCTGCCGATGACGGTGAGCGTGGGTGTGGGCGGTATCGAGGTGCCCGCTGACGCGACCCCGGAGGCGACGTTCGCGCGCGTGGACAGGGCCTGCTACTGGGCCAAGACGCTGGGGCGAAACCGCGTGGTGCTGGCCGCGCCGGCCGCCGCGACGAGCGCCTGAGCCGCGCAGAGCAGGCGTGGCTCAGGGCACGAGCACGATGGTGGTCACGCTCCACGCGGGCAGCGTGAGGTCGAACGCGTTCGAGGTCACGGTCAGATCCGCGAGCGCCTGCGGGACGGCCGCGCCGTTCGTGATCGGGGTCGCCGCCGTGACCTGATGCAGGTGCGCCGTGTGCAGCGCCTGCGAGTGCGCGACCTGCACGCCCGTGCACAAGGACGACGTCGTCTTGTTGATGGCCACCAGCACCACGCGCTCCGGATGCCCCGCGTCCACGCTGGCGTAGATCGACGCCTTCGAATCGTCGCTTGAGGTGGCGCGCACCGAGGTGTCGCCGAACGCGCCGCCCGCTCCGTCGTAGTCGCGGAACGCGCGGAACGCGCCGTGGATGAACTTGTTGTCCGCGAGGAGCGGCCAGAACGACGCGGCCCACACGTCCTCGCGCCCGAAGATGCCGAGGGTGTCCGCCTGCGCGACCGCGCCGGTGATGTCGTCGCTGCCGCCGTGGTTGTACTCGGTGAACGCGAGCCTCGTGCCCGGATAGCCGTCCGCGATCTTCTGGCGCAGGCGCGGGATGAGCGCGATGCCGCTCGTCAGCACGTACTGCGTGATCCAGCTCGACTCCACGTAGCTCGGATCCCACAGCGAGCGCGGCGACTGCACGCGCGCGGCCTGCACGGCGCTGGAGTTGTCGTCGCCGCTGTTCACGCGCACGCCGCCGCCCGTGGCCTCCGTGTACCAGTGCAGGTCGAGCACATCGAGCAGGCGCCGGCCCTGCTTGTCGCCCGCGGCCTTGAGGTCGCGCAGGTACTTGTCGAGGAACCAGTCCTCGCCGTTGGGCGTGTAGTTGCTGAGGGCGCCCTGCAGCGTGGTGAAGCCGTTGAAGCCGTAGCTCACCGGCCCGAACGTGAGCGCCTGCGGCGAGACGTCCTTGATGGCCGCGGAGGTGGCGATGGTCTTGCCGAGGAGCTCGTCGTAGCCCAGCGCCGCGCGCTCGATCTCGAGGTGCGTCGAGTTCCAGAGGTCGGGCTCGTTGTCGAGCGAGAAGAACACCGGCGCGCTGCTGGTGACCGCGTTCGGAAATTGCCCGAGCAGGTGCCCGACGAACTCGTCCTGGTAGACGAACTTGTCGTTCAGGTCGGGCGAGCCCGCGAAGGCGGCGCCCTTGCGCGGCAGCGAGGGGAAGAAGTGCGACGCGATGGGCGCGTTCTGGTCGTACTGGCTGTTCTTGTCGGCCGACACGTAGCCCTGCATCGGCACGGTGACGAGCGCCGCCAGGCCCGCGGTGTGCGCGGCGTCGACCGTGGGCCGCACCGCCTCGCCCGGGACGCTGCTGCTCGTGAGGTAGTTGTCGTTCTCGAACAAGTAGTCGGAGCCCGCGTTGGACGCGTTCGTCTCCCAGTTGTAGGCGGTCCAGCGGTTGCCGCCGCTGCGCAACATCGTCACGCCCGCGGGCGCGTCGCTCGGGGTGCCGGCGTTGTAGCCGTAGATGTACGGCGAGATCGCGTGGTTGCCGGCGCTGGTGTCGACCTTGAACGTGGCCGCGCTGCACGTGGGCGCGCCCGGCGTGGTGGTGGCGGCGACGAGCGTGACCGTGGTGTGCGCGAGCGTGTCGCCCACGGCGTTGTGCGCGGTGAGCGTGTAGCTCGTGGTGACGTTCGGCGAGACCTGCGTGCTGGTGCCGCTGACCGCGTTGCCGTTGAGCTGGAACGAGGTGGCGTTGGCCGCGGACCAGCTCAGCGTGGCGCTGCCGCCCGAGGCGATCGCGGGCGGCGTGGCGATGAAGTTCGCGATCACGGGCAGCGGCGCGGCGGGGGAGATCGTGATGGTCACAGCGGCTGTGCTGGTGCCGGCGCTGTTCGAGGCGGTGAGGTGCAGGGTCGTGCTCGCGCCCGGGCTCGTGGTCGTGCTCGAGCCGGTGACGACGCCGAGGCCGTGATCGATCGAGAGCGTGGCCGCGCCGCCGCTGAGCGTCCAAGCGAGCGTCGTGCTCTGGCCTTGCACGAGGATGGCGGGCGTCGCGGTGAAGCCGGTGATGACGGGCGCTGCCGGTGTCGAGGTCGCAGCCGTGACGGTGACCGTGGCCTGCGCGGTGCTCGTGCCCGCGGCGTTTCCGGCGCTGAGCGTGTACGTGACGGTGCTCGTGGGCGCGACCACGACGCTCGTGCCGCTGCCCGCGTTGACGCCGTGGTTGAGGCTGATCGACGTCGCGCCCGTGACGGTCCACGCGAGCGTCGAGGTCGAGCCGCTCTGGATGCTCGCGGGCGTGGCGGTGAAGCTGACGATGACGGGCACCGAGGGCGTCGAGGTGGTGCCGCTGACGGTGACCGTGGCCTGCGCGGTGGTCTGGCCGCCTGCCCCGATGGCGGTCAGCGTGTACGTGGTGGTGCTGGTGGGCGCGACCACGACGCTCGAGCCGCTGGTGATGACCACGCCGTGATCGATGCCGAAGGAGTTGGCGTTCACCGTGGCCCAGCTCAGCGTCGAGGTGGACCCCTTCTGGATGCTCGCGGGCGAGGCCGTGAAGCTGCTGATGACAGGCGGAGCGGCGGCGTCGGTCACGGTGACGGTGGCCGTCTGCGAGACCGAGGTGTCCGCGTTCGCCACGACCTTCACGTGGTACGTGCCCGCGCTCGCCGGGGCCGTGTAGAGCCCCGCACCCGTAACGTGTCCGCCTGCGCCGCCTTCGACGACGGACCAGTTCACCGAGAGATCGAGCGAGTTCGCCACGTGCGCGAGGAACTGCTGCGTGCCGCCCGTCGTGACCGTGGCCGTGAGCGGATCGAGCGTGATCGTGACCTGGGGCGTCGAGGTGGTGTCCGTCCCGCCGCACCCGAGCGCGAGCGTGCACGACAGGGCCGCTGTGATGAGTGTTCCCCGCATGGGCCCGCAGTGTAGCGACCGATGCCCCGGGCGACACAAGGCCTCAGGTGCGAGCACGCCCCACCTCGTGGCGCTATCCTGCGCGGCGTGACCGACACCGCCACGCGCACCCCCGTCGACCCTGCCGCGCTCATCAACCTCCGCTGGATCGTGCGCCTGCGCTGGGGGGCCGTGCTCGGGCAAGTGGTCACCATCCTCGCGGGCCGCTACTTCGTGGAGGTGCCGCTGCCCACGGCCGCGCTGATCACGGTGTGCGCCATCGTCGGCCTCTTCAACCTGGTGGTGCAGCTCTGGATGCTGCGCGGCGGCTCGCCCTCCGTGCGCACTTGCGGCCTGAACCTGCTCGGCGACGTCGCGGCGCTGACGGCGCTGCTCGCGCTCTCGGGCGGCGTGTCCAATCCGTTCTCGGCGCTGTACCTCGTGCACATCACCATCGCGGCCGTGATCCTGCCGGAGCGCTGGTCCCTGCTGCTGGCGCTCGCGGGCGTGTCCGGCTATTCGGGCCTCGTGCTCGCGGGCATCCAGCCGCTCAAGCTCACGGGCGCGGATCCGTCGCGCACGCTCCTGTGGGGCGCGTGGGCCGCGTTCCTCGTGGCTGCGGCGTTCATCTCCATCTTCAGCTACCGCATGAGCCAGTCGCTGCACACGCGCGAGCGCGAGCTGATGCTGGCGCGCGCGGACGCAGAAGGCGCGGAGCGGCTGGCGGCGCTCGGGACGCTCGCGGCGGGCACCGCGCATGAATTGAACACACCGCTCGGGACCATCGCGATCCTGGCGGGTGAATTGGCCGATCAGCTCGAGGGCGATCGCAAGAACGAGGCGCAGGAGATCCGCAAGCAGGTGCGCCGCTGCAAGGAGATCGTGACCTCGATGCTCGCGCCGCGCGGCGGCCAGGCCGATGAGGAGCCGACCGATGTGGAGCTCGCGCCCGCGCTGGAGTCGGTGGTCAAGCGCTGGAAGGCCGGGCGTCCGGGGCCCGAGCCGCGGCTGGTGATCGCCAATGACACGCGCGAGGCGAAGGCGCGGCTGCCCGCGATCGCGTTCGATCGCGCGCTCGCGAACCTGCTCGACAACGCGGCCGAAGCGACGCAAGGACGTGCCCAGCGCGAGGTGCGCGTGAACCTGCTGCGCGAGGATGGCCTGTTGCGCGTGAGCGTCGCCGACAACGGCGTGGGCGTGCCCGAGGCCCTGCGCTACCGCGTGGGCGAGCCGTTCTTCACCACCAAGGGACCAGGCCGCGGCTCGGGGCTCGGCCTGTACCTCGCGCGCCACGTCGTCGAGCGCCAGGGCGGCAGCATGAAGGTCCTCTCGGAGGAAGGCCGCGGCACCGAAGTCGTGCTGATCG
>JAFEBC010000550.1 GCA_018266095.1 Deltaproteobacteria bacterium | reverse complement strand
GGATCGCGGGCGCCGCCGGCCCGCGCACCGCGCTCGCGCTCGGCGTACGCATCCAGCGAGGTCGCGTAGCAGGCGGCCTCCTGCTCGGCCGGCAGCGCCTTGAGCACCGGCGCGCCCTGCGGCGCCAGCTCCGCCACCTTCACGCCCTTCTGCTTGAGCCGCTGCAGCTCGCGCTTGGCCTCCTTGCCCAAGGCCTTCGGGCCCGAGGTCGCCAGGTCGCGCAGCAGGTCCTGGCGGCCCGCCTCGCCCACCGCGCGCACGATGGCCAGCGCCACCGGCTCGCACAGCTCGCCCAGCGCCTTCAAGAGCCCCTGGCTCTCGCCCGACGCGGCCTCGGCCCCCTCCGCCAGGGGCGCGATGCCCGACAACAGCTCGCGCGCCCTCGCCAGCTCGGCCACAGGCGGCGGCTTCCCGCCCGCGCAGTCGATCTCCTCGACGATGCTCTCCGGCTTGAGGGACGGATCGCGCAGCAACGCCAACAGCTCTTCGGTGCCCAGGTTCATAAGAGGGCGCGCACTGTAGAGGCGGCCCCCTGGCCCGTCAATGAGAGCGATGCGCCGCTCGTGCCGCGGGGCCTTCGGCCTGTGCGCGCGCAGGGCCCCGGGAGGCAGGCGTGCCCGCGGCGCGATTCGATGCTACGTGAGACAGCGTGCGCGTGACCCTCCTCTACTTCGCCGCCGCCCGAGAGCGCGCGGGCCGGACCTCCGAGGTGCTCGACCTCGCTGCCGCCGCCACGGTGCACGACGCCTTCCGAGCGGCCTGCGCGGCGCACCCGGGCCTCGAAGCCCTCGCGCCGCACCTGCGCTACGCCGTCGACCAGGCCTTCGCCAAGGCCGACGCGCCCCTGCACGACGGCGCCGAGGTGGCCCTCATCCCGCCCGTCGCGGGCGGACGCTAGGAGCGGACGTCATGCACCGCATCCTCGACAGCGAGCTCTCGCCCGACGCGCCCGTGCGCGAGGTGGAGGGCACCGACTGCGGCGCCATCGTCACCTTCGTGGGCAGCGTGCGCGCGCAGAACCGCGGCCGCGAGGTGGTCTCGCTCGACTACGAGGTCTACGACGCGATGGCGCTCAAGGTCTTCGCGCAGATCGAGGCCACGGCCCACGCGCGCTGGCCCGGCGCGCGGCTCGCCATCCACCACCGCAAGGGCCTGCTCCGGCCCGGCGAGCTCTCGGTCGTCATCGCCGCGGCCACGCCCCACCGCGCCGACGCATTCGACTGCTGCCGCCTGGCCATCGAGGCGCTCAAGACCGACGCGCCCATCTGGAAGCACGAGCGGTATCCGGACGGGTCTTCGTGGATAGGCCTAGGCTCCTGACGGAGAGGCCTCGGCTCCTGACGGAGAGGCCTGGGATCGTCGCTACTTGATCGCGTACAGGGACCCATCGTCGCTCATCGCGTAGATGGTCCCGTCCGCGCCGATGGCGGGCGACGAGTTCACCTGCCCCTTGGTCTTGTACTGCCAGCGCACGCTGCCGGCGGGCGTGACGGCGTAGAGATAGCCGTCGCTCGAGCCCACGTAGATCGTGCCGTCCTTGGACACCGCCGGCGAGCTGTACACCGAGGCCATGCCGACGCCCCACTTCACCTTGCCGCCGCTCGACGGATCGATGGCGTACAGCCCGTCCGCGAAGCCGATGTACACCGTGCCGTCCGGCCCCACCGTGGGCGAGCTGATGCCCGCGCGATAGAACAGCGCCGCGGAGTCATCCGGCGGAATGTCCAGCCCCGGCGCGAGCCCCGGAACCGGCGCCACGGGCCCGAGCTGCACCGTCCAGAGCTGCTTGAGCTTGGGCCCCGCCGCAAAGCCCCAGACGCGCGTGTAGATCTTGTCCGACGAGTTGCGCCGCTCGTACGCGAACACCACCGTGCCGTCCGGCGTCACCACCGTACCCGAGCGCGCGTTGTGGTCGTACGCCAGCGCCGGCCAGTCCTTGGTCGGGTCGATCTCCGGCGCCGAGAAGCTCCACAGCATGGCCGAGTTCGTCATCGCCCACAGGCGCCCGTTCGCGCTCCAATACCCGCGCCCGTCGGCCGCCAGCGCGCCGCCCGTCGTGTCCACCTCGTCCTGCGGCGCGAGCGTGATCTGCCGCAGGCGCGTCAAGCTCTGGTCGAACACGTCGATGGTGCTGCTGTCGTCGTTGGCCACATAGAAGCTGCCGTCCGCGTCCAGCATGGGCGCCGAGTTCCAGCCGTCGCAGCCGCCGTGCGTGCACGTCCCGCCGGGCGGCACCGTGGCCAGGATCGAGCCGTCCTTCGCCGCGATCTTGAAGAACTGCGGCTTGGTGGTCTGCTCGCTGCCCGTCATCAGGAAGATGTTCTGCTTCACCACCGTCGGCGTGCTCTCGTGCGGCGAGAGCCACGGCGGCGTGGTCATCACGCTCCACTGGGTCGCGCCCGTGTCGCGGTTCAGGCGCCACAGCGTGCCGTCGCCCGAGAGCTGCACCACGTCGCCCTCCTCGGTGAGCACCGGCGAGTTCGTGTACGTGCCGCAGCGGATGTTCTTGCCCGTCTGCGAATCCTTCACGCACTGGCCCGGCACGCCCAGGCTCCTCTTCCAGCGCAGCGTCCCCTTCGAGGCCGACGTGTCCACCGGCGAGAGGCCCGTGTTGGTGTTGTCATGGTGCCACTTGGGCCACGCCGACGTTCCGTACTGCGGCGGCGGGGGAGGAGGCGGCGGCGCCGAGATGATCGCGTCGACCTGCACCGTGGCCTTGCCCGCGGCGCCCGCGTCGATGACCAGGGAGTACGTGCTCGTGCCCGCGAAGGCGATGGGGCCGAGGGTCACCGCCGCGAACGAGCCCGCGCCCGCCGCGACCGTGCCCGTCTTGGGCGCGATCATCACCACCGGATCGCTCGGCGCGCTCGTCCACGAGAGCGACGCGCCGCCCGCGTTCGCGATGGAGAGGCTCTGCGGCGTCGAGGTGACTCCCGCCACGGCCGCGTAGCTCAGGTGCAGCGGCGACACCACGAGCTGCGCGGGCCCCGGCGGCGGAGGAGGCGGCGCGGTGAACTTGATGTCGAGCGCCACGTTGGCCTTGCCGGCCGTGCCTCCATCGACCACCAAGATCGAGCTGCGCGTGCCCGTCGTCGCCTGCGCCGCGACGGCGACGCTCACGGTCACCACCGCGCCCGCATCGCGAGAAGCCGCGGCCGGCGTCGAGGTCACCGCGGTGTCCGTGCTGCTCGCGGTCCAGTTGATCAGCGTCCCGCCCGTGTTGCGAAGCTGGATCGCCTGCGGAGCGGGCGCCGACGGCGTGGTCGCGTTGAACGAGAGCGCGAGCGGCGTGACCTCCAGCACACCCGGCGCAGGCGGGGGCGCCACCACCTGGACATCCCCCGTCAGCACCACCGTCTGCGCGCCGTTGGGATCGTTGCTCACGATCTGCAGGCTCGTGCTCGCGTGCGGCGCCGTGGACGCGGTCGGGTCGAAGTGCGCCGTGAACGGCTGCGAGGTTCCCTTGGGGATGGTGTACGCGACGAGGCCACCCACGGTCAGCGCCGGGTCCGCGCCGGGCGCATAGAACGGCGCCTGAACCGTGCAATCTGCCGTCCCGCTCGCGGTCAGCGAGAACGTCTGGGTCGTGTGCGTGCCCACCGCCTGCGTGCCGAACGCCACGACTTGCGTGCTCGCCGTCAGCGTGCACGTCCCCGACGCCGCGCCCGTGCCGTTGCCCGTGAAGAGCACGTTCACGTCATCGCAGTTCGGACACTGCAGCGTCGCCGTCGAGGTCACCGCCCCCGCCGACGTGGGCGCGAACGTCACCTCAATGGTCGTCTGCCCCGCGGGCACGAGCACCTCGAGCGTCCCCTGCGGCACCACCGCGAAGCCGTTCGCGGGCTCATCCGCGGTCAGCTCCGGCCCGATCGGCGCGGGCGACGGGTTGTGGATCACGAACGGCAGCGTCTTCGCCGTCCCCACCGCCACATCGCCGAAGTCGAGCTCGGCGGGCAGCACCGTCAGCTTGGGCTGGAACGCCGTCCCGTGCAGCGCGATCTCCGCCGTCGGGTTGTAGACCGAGCTCGACAAGAGCGTCGCCGTGCCCGCGATGTCCCCAGCCGCCGTGGGCGCGAACGCGATCAGGGCCTGCCCCGACTCGCCCGCCGGGATCGGATCGGCCGGCAGCCCCACCAGCTCGAACGGCCCCGCGAAGGTCACGTCCGACAGCGTGAGCGCCACCTGCCCGAGGTTGCGCACGGTCACCGAAGCCGTCTTGCGCTGGCCCACCGACAAGAGGCCGAACTCGACCGACTTGTCGGGATCGGGCGTCGCGTCGAGCCCCTGGACCTGGTCCTTGTGACAGCCCGACACCAGGGCCGCCGCGAGCAGCAGCAGGCCCACCCACGACGCACGCACGCGCACGAGCTCTCCTACTTCACCGCCCAGAGGTAGCCGTCATCGCCCATCGCGTACACCGTGCCGTCCGCGCCGATGGCCGGCGACGAGTTGAGCTGCTGCCCCGTCTTGACCTGCCACGCGATCGACCCGTCCGGATTCACCGCGCGCAGGTACCCGTCCTGCGAGCCGAAGTACACGCGCCCATCCGCGCCCACAGCCGGCGAGCTCACCACGCTCGCGGTGTTCACGGCCCACTTGAACAGGCCCTTCGCCGGCTCGAACGCGTACAGGCCGTCCGCCGAGCCGATGTAGATCGTGCCATCCGGCCCCTGCGCCGGGCTCGACGCCGCCAGGTTGTAGCGGAGGTCCTCGTCCGTATTCACGCTCGAGCTCGCGGGCGCGATGCCCTTCTTGCCCGTGATGGTCAGCTTGTTGGTCCACACCTGCTGCTTGGTCGCGCCCAGCTTGTACGCGGTCATGCGCAGGTAGAACTTCCAGTTCGAGCTCGACGTGCCCTCGCGCCAGGTGAACGGCACGATCACGAGGCCGTCCTTGGTGATCATCGGCGCGTTCTTGGCGTAGGTCACCGCCGTGGTCGAGGCCGCCGTCAGCGCCGGATCCGTGGCCGACCACAGCACCTTCTTGGTGTTCTCGTTGAGCACCCAGATGCTGCCCGCCGAGGTCCAGAACGCGATCTTGTGGGGCGTCAGCTCCGCGCCGTGCGTGAACATGTTCAGCGCCTAGGGCGGCACGTCCACGTCGAAGTTCTTCTGCGCCGTCTGGTCCCACGAGCCGACCTTCGCCGCGTCCTCGTTCATCAGATAGAGGTTGCCGTCGTAGTCGATGGCCGGCGCCGAATCGAAGCCGTCGATGCGCTTGCCAGCCGAGTCCACGCCGCCCGGCGTGTTCTTCCAGATGATGTGGTCGGTCTGCCCCGACGGCAGGATGTCGAGCATCTTGAAGAACTGCGGCGTGGTGCCACCCGCGCCGTGCGAGTGGATGAAGAAGTGCCCGCTCTTTACCACCGTGATGTCGCTCTCCGCCGACGCCAGCATCGGCTCGCCCACGGCCTGCTTCCACTTCACCGTCAGCGTGTTGCGATCGACCGCGTACAGGTTCCCGTCGCCGCCCACCTGCACGATGGTCCCGTCCGCGAGCAGCGAGGGCGACGCCTGGTAGGTGCCGTTGCGCCAGATCCCCGAGAGCGAGCGCGCCGGCGCGGGCAACGAGAGGAACACCTTCTTCGCCACGCCCTTGTTGCCGCTCGTGTCGATCTGCGAGAGGCCCGTGTTGCCGTTGTCGTGGTGGAACTTCGGCCACACCGAGTCGCCGTACTGCGGCGGCGGCGGCGGCGGCTTGGTCTGGTGGAACTCGATGTTCACCGTGACCGTCTCCTGTCCCGCCGTGCCCGCGTCCACCACCAGGTGTTGCACGCGCGTGCCCACGATGGTCTGCATCGCCACCGCCACCGAGGCGAACGTCGAGGCCGCCCCGTTCAGCGTGCCGTTCGAGGGCGCGGCCGTGAGCGCGGGATCGTCGGAGTTGATGGTGTAGCTCAGGGCGAGCCCGCCCGAGTTCCCCACCGTGATCGACTGCGGCGCGGGCGCGGTGCCCACCTCGGCCGAGAACGAGAGCGTCAGCGGCGTCACCGTCAGCTTCGCGGGAGGAGGAGGCGGCGGCGGCGCGGCCGTGAACGTGATGGTGACCGGCACGAGCACCGTGCCCGCGGCGCCGGCGTCGATGGTGATGGTCTTGGTCCGGGTCCCGGCCACCGTGTCGGGATCCACGTCCACCGTCAGCTTGCCCGAGGCCGCGGGCGCCAGCACGTCGCCGCCCTTGCTCAGGTGGATCTTCGCGTCGTCCGCGCTCGCCGTCCACACGAGCTGCTGCCCGCCCGAGTTGCGCAGCGTCAGGTCCTGCGGATCGAGCGTCGGCGGCACGCCCGTGTTGGTGAGCTGCGCAGTGAACGTCAGCGAGGCCGGCGTCACCTCCAGCTTGCCGGGCGGCGGAGGCGGCGGCGGCGGCGGGTTCACCTCGCCCGAGAGGATCACGCGGATGGGATTGTTCGCCGGATCGTTCGACACCAGCACGAGCGTCGCGCCCACCTGCGCCGGCGTGGTGGCGATGGGGTTGAAGTCCACGCGCAGGCTCGTCGACTGCGCCGGCGCCAGCTCGATGGGCTGGTACGTGCCCGAGAACGACGGATCGCTCGTCGGATCGAAGTACGGCTTGGAGATGAAGCACGTGCCCGTGCCCGACGACGTCAGCGTGACCGAGCGGTTCGCCGTCTGGCCGATGTCGAGCGCGCCGAAGTCGATGCGGTCCGGGTTCGCCGTGAGCGTGCACGTCGTGGGCACCGGCTTGGCGATGCCGCGCCCCGTGAGCTCGATCTGCTTGGTCGGGCACACCGAGCACGAGAGCAGGAGCGAGCCCGGCTGATCGCCCGCCGTGGTGGGCGCGAAGGTGACCGCCACGCGCGTCTGCTGCCGCGCCGGCACCTGGCCCAGCTCCCCGACCGGCGAGACCGAGTAGTCCTTCCCCGAGCCCATCTCGATCTCGGGCACCAGCGTCACCGGCGAGGTGTTGGTGATGGTCAGATCGAGCGTCTTGAACTCGCCCACGTTCACGTCGCCGAAGTCGAGCCGGCCCGGATCCGCTGAGAAATCAGGCGCGTACGCGATGCCGTGCAGCTTCACGTGGAGCTGCGGCACCACCAGCGACGAGGTGCCGACCACCAGGTCCGTGGTCGCCTCGCCCGGGAGCTGCGGCGCGAAGCTCACCATCAGCGTGCCCTCGGAGCCCGGGTCCACCGGCGTCGGCAGCTCGCCGACACCGAACGGCTCGGAGGCCAGCCCCTCGGTGAAGTTCAGGCTGATCGCGCCCGAGTTCCCCACCTTGAGCGCCATCGTCTTGCGCCCGCCCACCGGCCACACGCCGAACTCGATGGTGTCCGGAGACTCGGGCTGCGCGTCGAGCCCGCGCGTCTGATCGCGGTGGCACCCGGCGACGAACGCCGAGAGCGCGAGGCCCAACAGAATCGCTGAAGTCGCCCTGCTGCTGCGGTTCTTCACAAGCTCTCCTCGCCCTCGCAAGACCGTCTTCTGGCTTCGGGGCGAGCGTACCCTGCCGCAACGCGTCTCCGGGCGGCACCCGTCATTGATCGGATGTTGCGACCGTTGTGCTAGAACATCTCCATGGCCCTCGATGGTCGCGTCCTCTTGGCGGGCGAAGAGCCTTTTCGTTCCGAGGTGTTGCACGCCTTGGGCGAGTTCGCTGCCGTCCAGGTCCGCACCGTCGACGAGGCCGCCGCTTCCCTCCTGTCCTTTCGACCGATGGCGGTCCTGGTGGACTTCCGCCCTCTGTTGGGAAGCGAACAAGGTTCGACCGCCACCGGCCCGGCCATCTGCCGCCGCATCAAGGGCGCCGCCGCCACCCGCCTCCTGCCCGTGATCGCCTTCGCCGGGGGCACCACCGAATCGCTCGTCGCCGCCCTCGACGCCGGCGCCGATCACGTCCTCCCCTTCCCGCCCGAGCCGCGCGAATTGCAGGCGCGCCTGCGTCAGGTGCACCGCACCCGCCGCGACACGGACAAGCTCGAGGACGCCACCCAGGTCATCTACGCCCTCGCCAACGCGGTCGAGGCCAAGGACGCGTACACCGAGGGCCACACCGAGCGGGTCGGCGCGCTCGCGGTCGAGGTCGGCCGGCTCGCGGGCCTCGATGAGGACACGCTGGAGGCGCTGCGCCAGGGCGGCGTCCTGCACGACATCGGCAAGATCGGCATCCCCAACGAGATCATCAACAAGCCCGGCCTCCTCACGCCCAAAGAGCGCATCGTGATGAACAAGCACCCCATCATCGGGGAGCGCATCTGCGAGCCGCTCAAGAGCCTGCGCAACCTCTTGCCCATCATCCGCTGGCACCACGAGAAGCTCGACGGCTCGGGCTACCCCGACGGCCTCAAGGGCTCGAAGTTCCCGGTGCCCGCGCAGATCCTCCAGCTCTCGGACATCTACGACGCCATCACCACCGACCGCCCGTACCACATGGCGCGCACGCGGACCTCCGCCATCGGCTTCCTGCACGGCGAGGCGCAGAAGGGCTGGCGCGACGCGCAGCTCGTGAACCTGTTGGCCAAGGGCGCCGAGGTGCTCGGCCTGGGCCGCACGCGCGAGGAAGACATTCCGCCGCCGCCGGCGCCTGTCGGACAAAGGCGCACGGAGTAAGGCGCTTGACAACATCTCTGCTTCGCCTTACATCCCTCCTCCTCAACGGGAGGGATGCCATGTCCGCGATCGCCGCCACGCTCACCAGCAAGTTCCAGCTCACGCTGCCCAAGCTCATCCGCGAGGCCTTCGGCCTCCAAGAGGGCGACCAGGTCTCGTTCCGCCTGCGCCCCGACGGTACCGCCATCCTGCAGCCCCTCAACGGCGACGCGCTCTCGTTCTTCGGCGCCCTGAAGCCCAAGCGCAAGGGGGTCACGCTCGAGCAGATGGATGAGGCGATCCGTAAGGGAAGCATAGGAAAGTAAGGCATGCTCGCCCTCGACACCAACGTCCTCGTCCGCTTCCTCGTGGACGACGACGCCGCCCAGTCCGCCAAGGCCCGCAAGGTCTTCGAGCGCGCCGGTGACCGCGGCCTCTACCTCTCGCGCATCGTGGCGTGCGAGACGGTGTGGGTGCTGCGCTCTGCATACGAGTTCACTCGCGCCGAGATCGCCGGGACGCTCACGCGCCTCCTGGGCGTTCGCCAATTGGTGGTCTCCGACAGCGACCTCATCGCCAACGCGCTCGACGCCTACGCCGACGGCAAGGGCGACTTCGCGGACTACCTGATCCGCGAAGAGGCCATCGCCGCCGACTGCGAGGACGTGGTCACGTTCGACCGCACGCTGCAGCAGGAGCCGGGGTTCACGGCGCCCTGACCGTCCCGGCTAAGCCGCCGCCTGCGTCACATCGCTCACTGCGCTCTGCACGATCGACGCGAGGTCACCGCCCTGCCCCTGCGCCTCTTGCTGCGCGTACTTGTGCACGTGGTGATGATGCCCGCCGCCGTGGTGCGCGTGCTGCCCCTGCTGCGGAGGCTGCAGGCCCGACGCGTCCCCCGACTGCGAGGCCGCGTCGAACTTGCTCGCGAGCTGATTGAGGAAGTCGGCCTTCCTGCCCGTGGCCTGCCCCGCCTCGGCCTTGAGCTTCTCGGCGATCTCCGCCGCTGCCTTCTTGAACTTCGCGGGATCCGACTTGGCGAGGTCCTGAAGCTCCTGCATCGCCTTCGCCATCGGCGACGTGTCAGTGGTGTCGGTCGGGCCCGGCGTCTGCCCGACTGCGCTGGCTGCGCTGCTGCTGAAGTCGACCGCGCCCACCTGCGACAAGCTGGACGCACTGCTCATGCCTGAGACCATCTGGTTTCCCTTCGTGAGTTGTCCCCTCGCCAAGCGGGATCGTCACGCGGGCCGCGATCACCAAAGGGGCCCAAACACTCCGACATGCAAACCCAGACGACCGTCGGCCGCGACAAACAGAAGCAAAGCGGAGCCGGACCGTGAGGGCGCCCCCCAAGTTGCTCAAGAGCGTGCCTGGGCGAGGGGGAGGGCCGCGCCGACTTGAGCGCGCGGCACATCAAGGCGTGGAACGGAGCTCGAGCAGTCGCGGACGCGACTGCCGGTCGTGCCGCTGGCCTCCAGGAGGCGCGCCCTCCCCCTCGCCCAGGACGCGGAGCTCCAACCGGAGCAAGCCTCACCTCGGAACCGCTTTGTTT
>JAFEBC010000054.1 GCA_018266095.1 Deltaproteobacteria bacterium | reverse complement strand
TCCTTCATGCGGAGAGTCGTGAAATGACCTACGAGACCCTGATCGTCGAGCGCAGCGGGCACGTCGGCACCATCACCATCAATCGGCCCAAGGCGCTCAACGCGCTCAACTCGATGGTGCTCAAGGAGCTCGCGCGCGCGATCCACGAGCTGACCGACGTCGACGCCGTGCGGGCGCTCATCCTCACGGGCGCGGGCGATCGGGCCTTCGTGGCCGGCGCCGACATCGCCGAAATGGCGCCGATGGGGCCCTGGCAGGCGCGCGAGTTCTCCGAGCTGGGCCACGTCGCGTTCGCGCTGCTCGAGGATCTGCCCTGCGCCACCATCGCGGCCATCAACGGCTTCGCGCTCGGCGGCGGCCTGGAGCTCGCGCTCTCATGCGACCTGCTCTACGCCAGCGAGAAGGCCAAGCTGGGCCAGCCTGAGGTGAACCTCGCGGTCACGCCGGGCTTCGGCGGCAGCCAGCGGCTCGTGCGCCTCGTGGGCAAGACGCGCGCGAAGGAGCTCATCTTCACCGGCGACTTCGTCGACGCGCAGAAGGCCAAGGAGATCGGCCTCGTGCTCGAGGTGATGAAGCCTGAGGAGCTGATGCCGCACTGCCAGAAGGTGGCCGAGAAGATCGCCAGCAAGGGTCCGCTCGCCATCGCCAAGAGCAAGCGCCTGGTGGAGCGCGGCTACGACATGCCGCTGCGCGCAGCCAACCGCCAGGAGGCCGAGACCTTCGCGCTCTTGTTCGACACGCACGACCGCCGCGAGGGCATGGCTGCGTTCCTGGAGAAGCGCCCGCCCGTGTACACGGGCAAGTAGGCCGGATTCGACTCTGCTGAACGCCCGCGGCGCGACGATCGTTGACCCGGGTCAACTGTTTCCCTGAAGGAGCTTTGCACCGATGGAATTCTCGCTGAACGACGACCAGAAGCGCCTCATCGACACCGCCCGCAAGTTCACCAAGGAGAAGATCATCCCCGTCGCGCAGAAGCTCGACGAGCACGGGACCTTCCCCGACGAGATCTGCAAGGAGGGCTGGGAGCTCGGCCTGATGAACGGCGAGGTCCCTCAGGAGTACGGCGGCCTGGGCCTCTCGTGCCTGGATCACGTGCTGATGCAGGAGGAGATCAACTACGGCTGCGCCGGCATCGGCACGACGCTCGCGGGCAACAACCTCGCGGCCATGCCGCTGATCCTCGCGGGCACCGAGGAGCAGAAGCAGAAGTACCTCGGCCTGCTCACCAGCGAGTGCTCGTTCGCGGCCTATGCGTGCTCGGAGCCGGACGCGGGCTCTGACGTGGCGGGCATGCGCACGACCGTCCGCAAGGTCGGCGACGAGTGGGTGCTCAACGGCCAGAAGCGCTGGATCACCAACGGCGGCAAGGCGCAGTGGTACACGACCTTCGCGCGCACGGGCGACGCCAAGGACCGCCACAAGGGCATCACCTGCTTCGTTGTGCCGCGCGATCTGCCGGGCGTGTCCGTGGGCCGCAAGGAGGACAAGCTCGGCCAGCGCGCGTCGAACACCTGCGACATCATCTATGAGGACGTGAAGCTGACCAAGGCGCACCTCGTGGGCGAAGAGGGCCAGGGCTTCAAGGTGGCGATGAAGACGTTCGATCGCAGCCGCCCGTGGATCGCGGCCGGCGCCACCGGCATCATGCGGCGCTCGCTCGAGGAGTGCACGAAGTACGCGCTCGAGCGCAAGGCGTTCGGCCAGGCCATCGGGCAGTTCCAGGCCATCCAGTTCATGCTCGCGGACATGGCGATGAAGTACGAGGCCACGCGACTGCTCATGCTGAAGGCGGCGTGGGGCATCGGGCAGGGCAAGCTCGACTCGATCGACTCCTCGCTGGCCAAGGCCTTCGGCGCCGACGCGGCCATGCAGGTGGCGACGGACGCGGTGCAGATCTTCGGCGGCTACGGCTACACGAAGGAGTACCCGGTCGAGAAGCTCATGCGCGACGCGAAGCTGCTCCAGATCTACGAGGGCACCTCGCAGATCCAGCGCATGGTCATCGGGCGCACGCTGCTCGCGGCTGCGGCGGGCGGCGCGTAGGCCGTCTGGCGGGAGCGTCTGCCTGCTCGCGGTGGCCCAGGCCGGCTACTGCGAGCAGGTGGTGTAGCGCAGGCACGCGAGGCTCGGGTCGGTGGCCGAGCGCGGCTCGCAGACGAGGCCTCCCTGGCAGTCGCTGCCCGAGCAGGGCTCGCCCTCGGCCTTGCGCGGCTCGCAGGTCCCCGTCGAGGAGTCGCAGTAGCTGAGGTCGGCCCGGCAGAAGGGCAGGCACGGCCCGCTCGAGGGCGGTTCGCGGCAGGTGTGCGAGAGGGGGCTGCAGATGAGGCCCCAGCGGCACCCGCTGTTGCGCTGGTCGGTGAGGCCGAAGCCGGCTCCCGGCGCTTCGATGCAGCCCTCGCCGATCTCGGCCGCGCGCTGACAGGTGGCGGCGCCGTGGACGGGCCTTCGACAGAGCGAGCCGACCTGGCACTGCTCGTGGGTCGCGCAGTTGGCGCCGTTGGCGAGCAGCGGGTGGCAGCGGGCGTCGCTGCCGCAGAAGTGGCCGTCGGCGCAGTCGGTGATGCTGCTGCAGGCGCTGCCGTCGAGGCCCGCGGGCTGGCAGGCATTGGTGTCGGGGTCGCAGACGAGGCCAGCGGGCAGGCACTGGGCGCTGCGCGTGCACGGCGTGCCGACGTCGGGCGAGTGGCAGCGCCCTGCCGCGCAGTAGTGTCCGGGCTGGCAGGTGTCTCCCTCGACGCAGGGGTCGCCGAGCTGCAGCGCGGGCGCGGGGGTGGCGCACGCACCGGGGCAGACGTCGCCCGAGGCCGAGCAGACGCCGGTCTGGCACTCGAAGTCGGAGTCGCACGCCGCGCCGCCGCCTTGGAGCGGGGCCACCGCCCGCGCGCAGTAGGCGTGGGCGTAGACGAAGCCGAACGAACAGCCCGCGCGCGCCAACATCGTCAGGCAGGCGTCGGCGGTCTCGGGATCGAAGCGGATGCGCCCGTTCGCCTCGGCCACCGCCAGCGTGTGCGATTCGAGAAAGAGCCGTGTGCACGTGGGCTTGACGTAGCCTGCCAGGGCCTGACAGCGGATCTGGGCCTCGCAGACGGCGTCGGCGTAGGGCAGGGCGAAGCCGGCCGCGTCGCTGGCGCCAGAGGAGCACCCGTGGGCGCCCACCGCGACGATCACGAGCGCCAGCGCCGAACACCGCATCGTGCCTCGATTGGCCAATTCCGACCGTTCACGCTCCAGAACCGCCGAGCTCCTCCGCAGCATAAGCTTCGGCGCGCGCGCTGGCGAACTTGAACGGGCCCGCTCGGCTCCTGGAGCAGGCTCCTCAGCAAAGTCAGGGCACTGGGCGACTCCTCGACGCGCCGCATCATTCAGATCGTCGCGCGGATGATGCTTTTCAGGGACGAAAGGCAGGTGTAGTATATCTGTCCCTGCTCGTACGCCATCCTGAGTCGCTTTTCTCTAGAACGAGTCCATGCAGATCGACCTTACCGACGAGCAGCGTCTGTTGCGCGACACCTGCCGCGAGTTCGCGGCGCGGGAGCTGATCCCCAACGCCAAGAAGTGGGATCACGCGCACACCTTCCCGGCCGAGGCGGTCAAGAAGTGCGCCGAGCTCGGCCTGTTCGCTGTCGCCGTGCCCGAGGAGTGGGGCGGCGCTGGGATGGACAACGTCGCGTACGCGCTGGCCATCGAGGAGATCTCGCGCGGCTGCGCCTCCACGGGCGTCACGCTCTCGGTGTCGAACTCGCTCTACTGCGACCCGGTGAACAAGTACGGCACGCCGGAGCAGAAGGAGCGCTTCTTGAAGCCCTTCGCGCGCGGCGACAAGCTCGGCTGCTTCGGGCTCACCGAGCCGAACGCGGGGTCCGACGCCGCCGAGCAGCGCACCACGGCCGTCCGCAAGGGCGACGTGTACGTGCTCAACGGCACCAAGAACTGGATCACGAACGGGCCCGTGGCCGACGCGATCGTCCTCTTTACGATCACGGATCCCACCAAGGGTGTGAAGGGAATCACAGCCTTCCTCGTGGACACGGCGCATCCTGGCTTCGTGAGGCAGAAGGCCGACGAGAAATTGGGCATCTGCGCGTCGCCGTCGTGCACGCTGTTCTTCGAGAACATGGAAGTGCCCGTGTCGCAGCGTCTCGGACAGGAGGGCGAGGGGTTCAAGATCGCCATGTCCAC
>JAFEBC010000549.1 GCA_018266095.1 Deltaproteobacteria bacterium | reverse complement strand
TGTCCGCGACGAAGCCCGCGACCTTCACCCGCGCCGCGAGGCCGAGCTTCTCGATCTCTGCGCGCACGAGCTCGCCCGCGCCGAAGTCCGATCCCGCGAGCACGAGCGTGTGCGAGCGCGCCGCCGCCGAGCGCGCGAACGCCCGCAGGAGGCGCAGATGGTTCTTCCCCGGATGCTCGAGCCGCGCCGCGTACAAGAGGTACGCACCTTGGAGTGCGAGATAGGACCGCGCCGCCTGCACGCGCGCATCTCCCTCTGCGGGCGGCTCGAAGCGCGCCGCATCGACGCCGTTGCGCACCACGCGGACCCGCTCGCGCGCGAGGCCCAGCCCCACGAGATCCGCGCGCGTCGCTTCACTCACCGCGACCAGCTCTGTCGCCTTGGGGAACGCGCTGAACATCATCCGCGCGTAGAGCATGCGCAGCCGATCGAACTTCTCCGGCACATGGAGCTGCGCGAGGTCGTGCACCACCGCCACAGTCGGAATCGGCGACCGCGCAGTCACTCTTCGGTTGGCCGCGGGGAGCAGGAGTACATCGGCACCCAGACCTTTCGCCCTCCCCCCGGCGATCCCCAGGTGCCAGGCCGCGCTCACCGCGGGACGTGACCACACCCTGGACAGGACGTGCCGTTCGATACCGGACAGCTCGGGCGCGAACGCGTCGAGATCCTGCGCGTCGCCGAACGCGATGATCGAGCCTCCCTCAGAGTGAACGAGGGCCCGCAGCCGCGGCAACACCGCGCGCGTGAACGTGCTGATCCCGGACCGACCACGGTCTGTTCCAGCGAGCGCGATCGCGAGACGCATCGCGCGCGGATTCAGCAAGGTCCGTGCCGCCATTGTTGTTCCAATCTGAGACAAGTCGAGTGATCAACCCGAGACATCTCTGGGGTGCACGGGAGATCTCCGCTCCGCAATGTTCGACTGCGATTTTGGGTAGTTCTACGCTTCTGGAGTCGCTCGCGGACTGGAATAGTGCACTCATGTCTCGCTCCTCTCAGCTGTCTCCATTTGCGTCGCAGCCCGGGGGGGCTGGCGTGATTGCGGTGGTCGACTCCGATCCCGTGGCCCGTCAGGTCATCACTCACCATGTCGAAGCGCTCGGCCACCGCGCCGTGCTCCACGACTCAGCAGAGTCGCTGCTGCAACAGCCAGGTGACGAGCTCTTGCTCGCTTGCGTGGCCCTCGGCGACCAAGGCGCCGGCGGGTTCGAGCTCTTGAGCAATCTGAGACAACGCCATCCGCGGCTGCCGATCGTGGTGGTGAGCGCGCAGCAGAGCGTGGAGTGGGTGGTGGAGGCCATGCGCAGCGGCGCGGCGGACTGCATCGCCAAGCCGTTCGATGCCTCGCGCTTCTCGGCCATGCTCCTGCGTCAGCTCGCGCAGCGTCCGGCGCGCGCGATCGAGTCGAACTTCATCGGCGACGGTCCGGCCATGCGCGAGCTGCGCCGGCACATCGACCGCGTGGCCGACAGCGACGTGGTCGTCTATCTGCGCGGCGAGACCGGCTCTGGCAAGGAGCTCGTCACCCGCGAGATCCACCAGCGCGGCCCGCGTCGCCGCGGACCGTTCGTGGCCGTGAACTGCGCGGCCATCCCGCACCAGCTCCAGGAGTCCGAGTTCTTCGGACACGAGCGCGGCGCGTTCACGGGCGCCGTCAGCGCGCACCGCGGCAAGTTCGAGCAGGCCAACAACGGCACGCTCTTCCTCGACGAGCTCGGCGAGATGTCGCCCTCCACGCAGGCGGTGCTCCTGCGCGTCCTCGAGGAGCGCAAGGTGCAGCGCGTCGGCTCCACCACGGTGGTCCCGATCAACGTGCGCGTCATCTGCGCCACCAACCGCGACCTGGAGGCCGAGGTGGCCGCGGGCCGGTTCCGCCAGGACCTGTACTTCCGCCTGGCCGTGTACCGCATCGATCTCCCGCCGCTGCGCAACCGCACCGAGGACATCGCCGCGCTCTGCCAGCGCTTCCTCGAGCAGAGCGCGCCCGGCGGCGCCGTGGTGCGCATGAGCCAGTCGGCGCTGGAGATCCTCAAGGCCTGGTCGTGGCCGGGCAACGTGCGCGAGCTGCAGAACGTCGTGCACCGCGCCTCGCTCATCGCCAGCGGGCCGGAGATCCTGCCGATGGACCTGCCGCCCTCGATGGTGAACGCCGTCAGCGTGGGCATGGGCGTGGGCAAGGGCGATCCGCTGCTCGACGACAACGAGCCGCTCCTACCGTTCCGCGAGATCGAGCGCCGCGCCATCCTGCGTGCGATGCGCGCGGTCGGCGGCAGCGTGGACAAGGCCGCCAAGGCGTTGGGCCTCTCTCGCGCCACCGTGTACCGCCGCCTGGTCGAGTTCGCGAGCGAGCGCGGCTCCGAGGTCTGAGCCGCCGTCACCCCAAGCGCGCCCGCCGCTCCCCGTGGACATTGCCTGTCGAGCAGCGAACTTTTCCGGGGCGATCACGCAGGAAGATTGGCGCTCCGAAGCGTGATCGCTCCGATGGTCGAAATCGCGGGCGGCTGACACATTCTGCAACCACTTCATCGAAGTGAGGGTTGCGGTGCCTATCGAAGTCCTGCTGGCAGATGGTCAGGCGCTCGTTCGCGAAGCGATCGCGGCGCTGCTCAAGACGCAGCCCAACCTCTCCCTCGTCGACGTGGAGTCCGACGGCGCCGCGGCCCTGGAGGCGATGCTGCGCCTCAAGCCGGCGGTGGCCGTGATCGACCTGCGCCTCACCGGCACCTCCGGCATGGAGATCCTGCGCAAGAGCCGCCTCGCAGGGAGCCGCACCGCCATCGTCCTGCTCGCGCCCAACGCGGACCTCTCGCCTGTCCGCCAGGCCGTCCGCGAGGGCGCCTTGGGCTACGTGACCAAGGACGCCGACTCGAACGTCCTCTTGGAGGCCGTCCGCTCGGCCGCGCACCAGCGCCTGTTCCTGTGTCCGCGCGTCGCCCACGCCGCGCTGAGCGAGGCCCCGGCTCAAGTCGTCACGCCGGGCCCCGAAGCGCTCACCGAGCGCGAACGCGAGGTCCTCCGCCTCGTCGTCGAGGGCCTGTCGAGCAAGGAGATCGCCGTCGAGCTGCGCCTGTCGGTCCGCACCGTCGACGGCCACCGCGCGTCGGTCATGGACAAGCTCGGCATCCGCACCGTGCCGGGCCTCGTGAAGTACGCGCTGCACCACCAGCTCACGGCGGGCTTCGAGTCGCTGAAGGCGGGCGGCATGATGGTGGGGGCGAAGCTGCCGGCTTGAGGTCAGCGGGCCCGGGGCGCGGGGAGGGAATGCGCCGAGTTGAGGCGCGGCAAGCCAAGGCTTTGAACGGAGCGCGAGCGCTCGCGGATGCGAGCGCCGGTCGTGCCGCAGGCCTCCCTCGAGGCGCAGCCCTCCCCGCGTCCCGGGCCCTCAGCGAGTCAACCCGCTAGCACTGGCTCTTGCCCGACAACACCGCCGGCACCGTCTTGAACAACAGCGCCAGGTCGCGGCCCACGGTCCAGCCGTCGATGTACGCGAGATCCAGCCGCACCCACTCCTCGAACGAGAGGTCGTAGCGGTTGTGCGACACCTGCCAGGTGCAGGTCAGGCCCGGCATCACCGACAGGCGGCCGAGCTGCCAGTCCTCGTAGCGCTCGACCTCGTCGGGGAGCGGCGGGCGCGGGCCCACGAGGGACATCTCGCCGCGCAGCACGTTGAGGAGCTGCGGGAGCTCGTCGATCGAGTACTGGCGGATGAAGCGGCCGAGCGGGGTGACGCGCGGATCCTGGCGCATCTTGAAGACGGGGCCGCCGGTGCGCTCGTTGTGCACCTCGAGGGCAGGCCGCAGGCGCTCGGCGTCCTCGATCATCGAGCGGAACTTGAGCATCTCGAACGTCTTGCCGTTGTGCCCGACGCGCACCTGGCGGAAGAACGCGGGGCCGCGCGAGGTGAGGCGCACGAGCGCGGCGACCACCAGCATCAGCGGTCCGAACACGAGGAGCGCCAGGCTCGCCACCGTGAGGTCGATGGCGCGCTTCACGCCCCGCTGGACCGGCGTGGAGCGGCGCGAGGGGATGACACGAGCGCGCGGCGCGCTCTTGACCCCGCGGGGGCTGGCGAAGGAGTCGAACTGGAGGTCCCGCCTGTATGCGGACAGCGACGACGACATGCCCCGCACCTACAGCAACACCCACGCCAGCCTGTTTCCCTAGTGAATTCGAGCGATTGAGATCCGGAAACGTCTCAGGCTGAGACGCGCGCTGTTGCAGGTTGCGCCAAGAGGATTGGCGTCCCGCATGCACAGGCCCGCGGCGTCCCGTGCTAACTCGAGGCCCATGCTCGCTCTCCTCCTCTTCGCGACCACGCTGATCGGGCACGGCGCGCCGCCCGAAGCCGCGGCCCTGGATCTCCCGCGCGTGGGCGATCGGGCCCTGCGCCTGCTCTCGCCGACCGTCCTGGAGCTGACACTCGTCACGCAGGGAAAGGAGCGCTGGGACTTCACCGATCCGGCGCGGATGCCCACGCAGCTCGCGGTCCTGGCGGAAGGCAAGCCGCTCGCCATCGCCGCGCGCGGGTTCCGGCGGCGCACCCTCTACGCGCCGCTCAAGCGCCACGACCTGCGCGTGGGCTGCTCTCTCTATCTGGAGCTGGCCTCGCCCATCCCGTCAGGCGCCGAGGTGCGCGTCCGCGATCCCGCGCACGAGCTGGGGCCGGAGGAGGTCTGGTGGGGCACGCTCGCCTCCTCGCGGGAGAGCCCGGTCATCCACGTCAACCAGGCCGGCTACGCGCCGGGCCACCACAAGCGCGCGACCATCGGGGCCTTCTTGGGCACGCTGGGCGAGCTGAAGCTGCCCGCGGAGCTCGCGTTCTCGCTGGTGGACGAGGCGGGCAAGGCGGTGTTCCAGGGCAAGCTGCGCCCGCGGCCGGATGGCGCGTTCAAGCCGCCCGCGTACCAGCGCGTGCTGGAGGCGGACTTCACCGCCTTCGAGACGCCGGGGACGTATCGGGTCGAGGTGGCGACGCTCGGCCGCTCGATGCCGTTCACCATCGACGACGCCCAGCCGGCCCTGCTCGCGCGCACGTACGCGCTGGGGATGCTGCACCAGCGCTGCGGCTTCGCGCTCGAGCTGCCGTTCACGCGCTTCACGCACCCGGCCTGTCACCTGGACCCGGTGGCGCCGGCGAGCGACGCGGACAAGAGCGTGCTCGCGCGGCTGGCGCGCAATGAGGCGAGCCACCATCCCAAGCAGACGGCGCCCGCGCTCACCAGGCCCTCGGCGTCGCTCATGCCCTTCAGCTCGCAGGAGCCGCGCGCCATCTTCGGCGGGCACCACGACGCGGGCGACTACGGGCGCTACACGGAGAACAGCGCGGCGCTCGTGCACACGCTCGTGTTCGCGGCGGACAACTTTCCGGGCGTGGCGGCGCTCGACAACCTGGGGCTGCCCGAGAGCGGCGACGGCAAGGGCGACGTGCTGCAGCTCGCGGCGTGGGAGGCCGAGTACCTGCTGCGGCTCCAGGATCCCGCGGGAGGCTTTGCGA
>JAFEBC010000548.1 GCA_018266095.1 Deltaproteobacteria bacterium | reverse complement strand
GGCCGTGTCGGCGTGGTGCACCTGCTGCGTGATCTCGCCGTCCGACGAGCGGATGCAGTAGTGCGCGGACGCCTGCGCGGCCGGGTCCTGGAACCACGCGATGGAGCCCGAGTAGCTGCCCTCCATGTCGTGGATGACGATGGTGTCGATGGTGTAGCCGTCGCGGCCCGCCATGTAGTTGCTGGTCGACGCCGGCACCCAGGCGACGCACGCGCCGTTGGGACAATATTCGCCCGAGAGATCCTGCTCGAGCGAAGCCCAGATGGCGCGGCCCGAGAGCGAGAACGTCTGCGGCAGCAGGCGCACGAGGCCGCCCTGCTCGTCCACCACCGTGAGGCCATCTCGCAGCAAGCGATACACCTGCGACGCGTAGCCATCCGCAAGCTGCGCGTCCTCGACGCCGCTCGCGCGCATGGTGACTTCGAACCAATCGCCCAGGGAGTCGTCGCGCAGGTCCGGATACTGCCCTTCCAGGCGATCCATCTCGGCGCGCAAGAGGGCCGCCGCACCGCGCGCATTCGCCTGCAGATCCGCGCGCAGCGCCGTCTCCGAGAGGCCCGTGAGCCTCGACGCCAGCTTCAGCGACTGCGCCCGCGAGCGCCCGTTCGGATCCGCCGCGCTCTCGCCATCGACCAGATGGAACACGCCGTACGCACCGTCCACCGAGGGCGCGCCCGCGTTCATCGAGAGGCGCGAATCGACCCAGCCGATGGCCACCATCAGCGCCCGCGGCACGCCATATTCGTCGGCCGCCGCGTGCAGCGCCTTCTGCACCGCGCCGAGGTCCGCGGGCTCCGGCGCAGGCTTCGCGCACGCGCCCAAGACGCCAAGCATCGAAACGGCCACGAGCGTCTGGACGGCCAGCCTGCGCATGAGAGGACGCTAGCGAAGTCCCCCCTGCGTGACGAGTCGGTCATCTGTCGGGCCTTCATCACCGCAGGGAAGATCAGCGGAAACGGGCGTTTTCGAGGCCAGACCCGCTCTGGAGCCTCGCATGCGCACGCTGCCCGCCCTCGCCCTCGCCGTCTGTGCCGGCCTCGCCTCGTCCGCGCGCGCCACGAGCTACACCACGCAGACCATCCCCGACGTGCTGAACAACCGCACGCAGCACACGCCCAGCGTCACGGTCGGCACCAGCCCGGACGGTCACACCGCCATCCACGCGGTCTACGGCGGCAGCGACGGCGGCGGCACCAGCGTCGAGCACGTCGCGCTCGTGCACGCCTGGAGCGTCGACGGCGCGCCGTTCACCTCTGAGGAGATCGTCCACTACGCCGAGTTCAACGGCACCGGCATGTACTTCGCGCAGGCTGGCTACGGCGGCGGCTACGCCACGGTGAAGCTCGACGCCGCCTTCCAGCCCGAGGTCATGTTCCAAGGCGGCTACGCCGTCACCCGCTACGTGAAGACCATCTTCGGCACCGACCAGTACACGGAGAACATCGACCCGCAGGTCCACAACAACGGGCCGAACTACGCCGCGACCAGCCTGTCCTTCGTCACAACCCCTGAAATTGCGATGGGTTACAGCAATGTCCAGGACAACACCATCCGCTTCACGCACCTCGTGAACGGCGTCTGGAAGAGCGAGACCGTCACCTCCGACGCCGCCGGCGCCAACGGCCTCACGCTCGCCTACGACGGCGCCAACAACGCGCACATCGCCTGGCTCGACGGCGGCCACTACGTGAAGTACGCCGACCGCTGGTCCAACGGCTCCTGGTCGGTGCGCACCGTCGGCCAGCTCGGCTGGGCCAACACGCACACTCCTGGCCTCTCGATGGCCATCGACAGCCTCAACACGCCGCACATCGTCACCTACGACGACGAGTGGAACGGCTTCGGCAACCTGCAGCACTGGTGGCTCAACAACGCCAACACCTTCGTCAGCGAGACCATCACCGGGTACGCCTCGAGCCCGCCCTCGCTCGCGGCCGGGACCGATGGCTCGCTCACGGTCGCCTACGAGCGGTTCGTGAGCGCGGTCGGCTGGCAGCTCGTGGTCTCGACGCACGCCTGGGCCGCGACGCACTGGAACACGCAGATCCTCTCGACGAACCAGACGCACGGCGCACCGAGCCTCGCCTTGGACAGCGCGGGCTATCCGGTGGTCGCGTTCATCGCGGCCGACACGGGCAAGGTGACGGTGATGCACGGCGGGCCGACGATCCTCTATCCCCAGCCGTGCTGCGTGTTCCAGGTGGGGCCCTGAACCTCAACGGTGATTGCCTGGAGCGGCGTCTCCGCGAGAGATCCACTCGAGGACGGCCTCGCGCAGGACCGCATGCAGCGAGACGCCTCTCTGCTTTGCGCGCCCCCTGCGCCTCGGCTGGCTTGCGCATGACGAAAAACTGTCGCACAAGCCTCCCCGATGCCCTTCACCCTCCCGCCGCCCCTGCTCGAGAAGCTCCGCGCCCGCCGCGACGCCCAGCGCGCCACCAAGCGCACGCTCGGGCCCGACACGCAGCCGGCCGCGCCGCGCACGATCGATCCCCGCGACCTCCCCGCCATCAAGGCGCTCGCCCTGCACATGGTCGAGACGCGCGACGCCCAGCAGCGCGCCTTCGAGGACGCGCACGACGCCTTCCTGCTCGACCCGGGCATGGGGCCGATGACCTACCTGACCAGCGACGGCCGCATCCTGAGCGACGAGTCGACCTGGTTCGGCGAGGGCGTCGAGGAGAAGACGAGCACCGAGGCCAACATGGTCATCGTGGTGGGCGCGCGAAAGACGGGCCTGGAAGACCTGCTCGAGCTCCTGCCGAAGAAGCCCGAGGGCGCGCGCACCTGCGACCGCTGCGAGGGCACGCGCTGGATGCCGCAGGGCAAGGGTCAGGTCGTGTGCGCGGTGTGCGGCGGCAAGGGGTTCCGGGCCGCGCTGGTCCCGTGAGCGGCGTCACGGGTTGCGACACATCGTACGCGTCGCAATGATCCCGATCCCTGCACCGACACTCTGATCTGTCGGCCTTCCAGACAATCCTTTCACTTTTGCAGGGCGTTCGCCACGGACCCGCGCCGGATTGCCGCACCGCGGCACCCTCGGATATGTTGCAGGCGCGAGTGGGGACTAGCTGATTCGGCCTGATTCCCGCATGATGTGCGGCCGTGGGACGAATCGATCAAATCGTCGGCATGGCTCTTGCGGAGGGTGGCGGTGTGCACCCGTCGACCGCACTCCCGTTGACCCGCAACGCGATCCTCTTGGAGGAGACGCACTCGCGTTGGGCGCGGATGAAGCCGGTGGTGCTGCTCTGTTTCCAGGCGGCCGTGCTGTGGATCCTGACCGCGTCCGGCTATCCGCGGGCGCGCGTCTTGGGGCTCGGCGCGGTGTACGGAGTCGGCTTCTGCGTGATGGCGGGGAGCATGCGCTGTCAGCAGCAGCGGAAGGTCACGCCGAACACGCTGCTCGCCGGTCAGATGTGGCAGATCACCGCGATGACGCTGAGCTACGCGCTCACGGGCGGTCTGCAGAGCCCGATGATCGTGTCGTTGCTCACGCCGCTCGTCGGGTCGCTGGTGGTGTTCGGCCGCGGCGCGCAGACGCGCATGACGGCGATGGCGATCGCGATCGACACGTTGATCCTCGCGCTCTTGCCGGAGTGGATCCGCGGGCCCGCGGTGGCGCAGCCGTACGGCATGGCGCTGACGGGCCTGGCGGTGTTCACGTCGCTGACCCTCTTGTGGGCGCACATGAGCGCGCTGGTGAAGGCGTTCGCCGAGAAGGGCCGCGAGCTGCACCGCGCCCGCGCCGAGGTCTTGATGCAGGCGATGGAGCGCGCCCGCGGCCTGGAGCAGGTCGGGAGCAAGGTCGCGCACGAGCTGAAGAACCCGCTGGCCGCCATCAAGGGCCTCGTGCAGCTCGTGGGGCGCAGCGCGAGCGCCGACGAGAAGATGAAGGAGCGCCTCGCGGTGGTGGAGAAGGAGGTCGCGCGCATGGAGGTCATCCTGCGCGAGTACCTCTCGTTCTCGCGGCCGCTCGAGGACCTGAAGCCGCAGCAGGTGGCGCTCGGCGCGCTGGCACAAGAGGTGGTCGCGGTGCTGGAGGCGCGGGCGCAGGCGGCCAACGTGAAGCTCGCGGTGACGGGCGAGGCCGGGGTCCAGGCCGATCCGCGCCGGCTGAAGGAAGCGCTCCTGAACCTCGCGGCCAACGCGCTCGAGGCCACGCCCGAGGGCGGGCTGATTTCGATCGAGATCGACGAGGTCGACTGCAAGCCGCGCGTGCGCGTGCGGGACACGGGCCGCGGGATGCCGGCCGAGGTGCTGGAGCGCATGGGCACGCCGTTCTTCACCACGCGTGAGAGCGGGACGGGCCTGGGCGTGACGCTGGCGCGCTCGGTGTTCGTGCAGCACGGCGGCTCACTGACCTACGAGAGCACGCCCGGCGTGGGCACGGTGGCCACGGCCATCCTCGCGCCTGAGCCGCCGCGGCCGCGCTGCGAGCTGTCGCCGGCGGTGCTGGGCGAGGCGGACTGGGACGGGCACCGGCACGGACACGAGCAGGGCCACGAGCACCATGGGCACGAGCGCCATGAGCACGGGCACGATCACGATCACCACCACGAGAAGCACCGTCACCGGCGCTGGCGTCCGGCCTAGCGCGCGCTTCTCTCCGAGGTCCAATTGTCGCGCGTTCTGTTGGTCGACGATGAGCCGGCCGTCCTCTTCACGCTCAAGGAAGTCCTCGAGGAGCGCGGGCACTCCGCGGTGCTGGCCGCGTCGGGCGCCGAGGCGCTGACCAAGCTCGACGGCGTCGACGCGGCGGTCACGGATCTCTCGATGCCGGGCATGGACGGCCTCGCGCTCCTGGCCAGGCTGCGCGAGCGCGACGAGTCCTTGCCGGTGGTCCTGCTGACGGCGCACGGCAGCGAGAAGATCGCGGTGCAGGCGATGAAGGCCGGGGCGTACGACTACGTCACCAAGCCGTTCGACATCGACGAGATGGCGCTGGTGGTCGATCGCGCGCTCGAGGCGCGGTCCCTGCGCGTGCAGAACCGGCACCTGGAGGCCGAGGTCGCGGTCGGCCGGCGCATCGTGGGCGAGTCCACGGGCTTGAAGCGCGTGCTGGACGCGGTGGCGCGCATCGCCCCGCGCGATGTGACGGTGCTCCTGCGCGGCGAGACGGGCACGGGCAAGGAGCTCATCGCCTCGATGATCCACGCGCAGAGCAAGCGCAAGAATCAGGAGCTGGTGCGCTTCAACTGCGCGGCCATCCCGGGCGATCTGGCGGAGGCCGAGCTCTTCGGTCACGCGCGCGGGGCCTTCACGGGCGCGGTCGCGGCGCGGCGCGGGTTCTTCGCGCAGGCGGACAAAGGAACGCTGGTGCTCGACGAGGTGGGCGAGCTGCCGCTGGGCGTGCAGGCGAAGCTCTTGCGCGCGATCCAGGAGGGCGAGATCCAGCCGGTGGGCTCGGGCCGCGTCGAGAAGGTGGACGTGCGCATCGTGGCCAGCACGAACCGCGACCTGCAGGCCGAGGTGAAGGCGGGGCGCTTCCGCGAGGACCTGTACTACCGGCTCGCGGTGGTCGACCTGACCGTGCCGCCCCTGCGCGAGCGGCGCGAGGACATTCCGCTCCTCGCGCTGGAGTTCGGGCGGCGCTACGGCGAGCGCTTCGGCATCAGCGACGTGAAGCTCTCGCCCGCGCTGGTCGAGCGGCTGGCGCAGTCGGAGTGGCCGGGCAACGTGCGCGAGCTGGAGAACACCATCGCGCGCATGATCGCGCTGGCGCCGTCGGGCACGTTGGGCCTCGAGGCGCTGACGGGCGTGCCGCAGGTGACGAACCTCGCTGCCGCGCCGGTGTCGGTCACCACGCCGCCGGGCGGGATCGACCTGGACGCCGAGCCGCCTGCCGCGGACAACGCGCTGTCCTTGCGCGAGCAGGTCGAGGCGTTCGAGCGCGGGCTCATCGCGCGGGCGCTGGCGAACGCGGGGGGAAATCAGAGCGAGGCGGCGCGGCGGCTGGGGACGAGCCGGGTGACGCTCATCGACAAGATCAAGAAGTACGGGCTGCAGGGGACGGGGACGTAGAGTCACGCGGGGTTCCAATGTCAGACCCCCCATGTAGTATCCGCGCATGGATCCACTGAGCCCCAGCGACCTCGCCCTCCTGGTCCTGGTCAAGGACACAAAGAAGCTGGTTCCCGACGACTCAACTCGGGAAGCACTCTCAGCGCTCGCGACTCGCGGGTTGCTGCAGGCCGTGTTGATCGGTCGCGCGAAGGCAAAACAGACGGCGTTCGTGCTCAGCGCAGAGGGGAAACTCGCCCTCAAGCCGCCCAAACAGCCAAAGCAGGCCAAGCCTCGCACCGCAAAGCCCGCGCCGGTCACCGCGGTCGAGCTTGCTGCTGTGGAAGCGAGGTTGCTGGCGCGCATCGACCAACTGGAGAGGACCCTCCTTGGACAGGGCTCGCCCGCCGCGCCCCCGGTGTCCGCTGCATCCCGAGGACACTTGGATGCCACGGTCATCTTGACCTCGATCCGGGATGCCGATCGCAACGGCCGGCACGGAGGCATGGTTCCGATCCCAGAGGCCCGAAAGCTCGCGCTGGCCCAGACCGGCGAGTCCCGCGAGCGCTTCGATGCGGCGCTGCTCGACCTCGAACGCGCCTTCCAGATCGACCTCAAGATCGCCAACGATCCACGTCGCCCGGACGCGAGCGAAGGGATCGCCGTCCCGGGCCGGGGGCTCGTCTATTTCGCAATCGCACGTTGACGTGGGGGACTTCATGGAACAGGACCTGGTCGCGCTGGCTCGAAAGCAGCCGAATCCCTTCGCGGGCTCCGTGCTCCGCAATGGCTTCGAGGCGCCGACGAACGATGTGCCCGAGATTCATTCTGCCCAGCGGGAGAAGCTGCGCGCCCTGGTGGACGAGGTGCGGCGAACGGGTGAGCTGGCCCTCCAGGTCGTCACGGGCGAACCCGGAGATGGCAAGACGCATCTTCTGGCCACTCTCCGCGCTGAGGCCGAAGGGTCCTGGCGTCAAATGGGCAACGAGCGCGCGATGGTGCCCATCGAGCCCTTGCGGGATCCGGAGGCGCCGTTCGGGCACATCCTGCAATGTCTCGTCCGCGGTCTGCGAAGGCCGCTGGCGGACGCGTCCACGGATCCTGATTCTCCGAATTCGCCGCTCGAACACATCTTGTGGCGCATCCTGCGACGCGCAGTGGAGGCCTCGAAGCATCCGATCTGTCTGGAGCTCGCGGCTCAGTTCGGGCGGTATCCGAGCGCCACCGCGGTCCTGCTCAAGGAGCACTGGTCGCGCTTGGAGCAGGTCTTGCGCGACGCTGGTCCCCACGAGGCGGATGCCGACGTCTGGGCGGTCCTCTGCCGCTTCCCCACTCATCCGCAGTTGGTGCTTCGCTGGCTTGGAGGCTCCTCCCTGCCGGAGGAGGAGCTCGTCCCCTTGGGCGTCTCCCGCCCCTTGGATGGCGAGGACCGCGCGTTTCGGGCCATCTCGACGCTCTTGAAGTTGAGCGATGTCCCGATCGTGTTCGGGTTCGACCAGCTCGAAGGCGTCACGCGCCTCGGGGACGGCGCGGTCGAGAATTTCCTCCAAGCGCTGGGAGACCAGCTCTACACGTCGGGCGGCAAGGCCGCGCTGCTCTTGTTCTGTCAGGTGGACGCCTGGAACCGCTTCGCGTCGACGCTTCAGAACCAGGTGCGGGATCGCCTCATGCAGCGGCCCTATCTGCATCTGGCCTCGCTCGATCCGGCCTTGGCAGAGAAGCTCATCGAGCGTCGCCTCGAAGCGATGTGGCGCGGCCTTTCGATCAAGCCGCCTCACGCTACGTTTCCCTTCGCGCCGGGCCTCGTGCGGCAGCTCATCGTGACCGAGAAGCTCAAGGGGCCGCGACAGGTCCTCTCCTTCTTTGCCGCGATCGGGTTCGACGCGGCTCCGGCAACAGCTCCTGCATCGCCGGCCACCCCTGCTCAGGTCGCGCTCGCTGAATTCGAGCGCATGCTCAAAGAGACTCGGGCGGATCGCAATCCGGACGAGGTGGCGGCGATCGCGCAGAGCGCGCTGTGCTCGGTCCTGGAGAAGGCCAGGCAGGTCGGAGACACGGCGGTGATCGGCGCACGACGGGGGAAGCACGGCCTCGAGGTCAAGCTTGCGCGCGCGGGCAAGGAGGTCTCGGCCTACGCAGAGGCCTCGAATTCCTTGCACGGGATGGCAGCGAAGGCCGCGGCCAAGCGCATGCAGGAGTCTCTGCGCAAGGTGGATCGCGCCCTCTTGCTGCGAGACGAAGGCATCCCGATTCCCCCGCTGGCCAACAAGATGATCAGCGAGCTGGGCGAGAAGGCCAAGGTGGTCCGCATCGACGCGGAGAGCGATCGATCCTTTGCCGCCATCGAGCGACTTCTCAACAGCGCCGCAGCCAAGGACATCGACGTCTCCCTGGAGGTCGCCACCCAGGTGGTGCTCGAACAGATCGCGCCGCAGCTCTCCGCGATCCGGCAGTTCCTGGATGCTGCGACCGGGTCCACCGCTCCAACCGCGTCCCCTGCACCACCTGCGCCAGTCTCAGTGCCCGCTCGCGATCGAGAGTCGAGCGTCCTGTCGACGCTCGAGAAGCCTCCGTTCGTCGCCAGCGAGCTGCAGCTTGCCAAGGCCCACGGATGGTCTCCTGAGCAAGTCGCCGAGACCAGCGATGCCCTCGAGCGCGCGGGCAAGGTGCTCGTTCAGCGCGGAAAGGACGGCGGTCGAGTGGTGATGCGGAGGCCGTCATGAGGCTCTCCGTCACTGAAGCGGCGGTCGCTGCGCGCTGTCAGCGCCAATTCGTGCTCGCGCGCGAAGGGTTGCGGGTGAACACGGGCGGCGGGACTTCGATCGGCCAGCCCGCCCACGCGATCCTCACGTCGTTCGTGAACCGCGGCGCCACCCACCCGTTGGTCGCCGAGGAGCTGACGCGAGAGCCCACCAACGAGGGCGCCCTCCTGCACGCGGTGTTGCTGGCGTTCCATCGCGAGCTCTGTGAGCGGGCCGCGGTGCTCCTGGCCGACCTGACGGTGGCGGACTTCATCCGCCTCGCGCGTGCGGTGGTCGACTGCGCGGCCTTGGCGGGCGAGCTGCTGGTGCGCGCCCGACGTGCTGGGCTGCGCGGCCGTGCGTGCTTCGACGCGGCGCTGCTGGAGAGTGAGAAGCCGATCTCTCTCGACTTCGACGGCCTGTCCATCGACGGCACGCTCGACCTCTTGTGCCGGGACCTGGACTCGGGCGAGCTGTTCGTCTTCGACCTGAAGACGGGAACAGCCGATGCAGCTTCCGATCAGCAGGCCCGGCTGTACGCGAGGGCGCTGAAGGCCACACCCGCGCTCGCTTGTGTGTCAGACGCGGGCTTCGAGCTGCGCCGTGTGTCGGAGGGCGACCTGGACGCCGATCTGCGGTCCCTACGAGCTGTGCTCGATGGCTCGGCGGCTCCAGCAGCAGCAGAGGCGGCCGTCTGCGCTGGGTGTCCTGTGCAGAAGCCTTGCTGGTCGCGGTGGGGACGAACCCTCGCTGAACCAGTGGCGTCTTCAACGTCCAGACTCGCCGATGAAGCTCGACGGCTCGAGCAAACCCTTCGGGCGCATCGGGTTCACCTGGAGCCAATCGACCCAAGCCTTGCACAGCAAGGTCCGAATCTGAACCGCTTCCGCTTGTCTCTGCGCGAAGGCGAAGGGATCTCACGTGTCGAGAGGTGTGCCCGAGACGTGCAGCGCTCGATGGGTTGGCCCGTCCCGCCTCTGATCTCCAACGACGGGCGCCATGTCGCGCTGGATGCCCCTCGGAGCGATCGCGAGCGCATCGATTGGTCCACGCTGCGCCTCTCCGAGCTGTCGGGGCTGGAGGTTCCAGTGGGCGTCACCCTGACGCGCGAGCTCCTCAAGCTCGACCTGGCTGCGGCGCCGCACCTGTTGGTCGCAGGGACGACGGGGTCGGGCAAGACCGTGTTCTTGAAGGGCCTCATCCTCTCGCTCCTGAATCGTCTACCGCGCTCGGAATGTCAGGTCGCCATCGTCGACCCGAAGATGCTCGATTTTCCCCCCTTCGATCGGCTCCCCCTCTGGAAGCCGGTGATCACCGAGCCATCCCAAGCTGTTGCCTTGCTGGAATCCCTCGCGGAGGAGGAGCTGCCCAGGCGCACGCTGCTGCTCCGCAAAGCCGGGGCAACGCAGCGCAGCGACTTGCCTCCCGGAACACTCCCCGCGCTGGTGGTCGTGATCGATGAGTTTGCGGACCTGACGCTCTCGCTTGGTGATCGCGCGACCAAGTCCCAATTCCTCGAGCGCGTGCAGCGCCTCCTGCAGCGCGCGCGGGCCGTTGGAATCCACCTGGTGATCGCAACGCAGCGCCCGAGCGTCGACGCAATTCCGGGTCAGCTCAAGGCGAACCTGCCCGTCCGGATCGCCTTCAAGCTCGCCACCGTCGTGGACTCCAATACGGTGCTCGACGAGCAGGGCGCGGAGTCTCTGCTGGGGGCGGGGGATGTCCTGCTCAAGCGCGACGGACAGACCATCCGCGCGCAGGCCTTCCGCGTCGAGGCGCGGGACATTCGGATGGCGGCAGGCGAGGACAGAGAGGCCAACTGAGAGGGTGCCTGTGCGCGCGAGATGCGGCGCACGTCCCGTCAAGCTTGACTGTGCGCCTCAAAGAACACCGCCGCTGCCGCCTTCGACTCCCGGCCCGTCGCCACACCGATCACGAGCGCATAGAGATCGTCATCCGGGGCCTCGATCGACACGCCGTTGAGCTCCAGGAAGACCAGCGCCGCCGCCAGCGCCACCCGCTTGTTGCCGTCGATGAACGGATGATTCCGCGCCAGGTGGAAGAGGTAGGCCGCGGCCTGCTCGTGCAACGTCGCGTGCAAGAGCTGCCCCTCGAAGGTCGCCTCGGGGGCCGCGACCGCCGAGAGGAACAGGCCCGCCTCGCGCACGCCGGCCTTGCCGCCGTAGCGTTCGATCTGGTGCGCGTGGATGGCGAGCACTTCCTCAGGGGTGAGGAACCTCGGCGGCTTCATTCCGCGAGCTTCTTGAACACGCGGGCGTAGCGGCGGTCGAGCTTGCCCAAGATCGCGTCGACCTTGGCAGCGCCCTTCTTGTCTGCCACCGGCGAGATCACGACCACGCGCCCATCGGTGGACACCTCGACGGGCGAGCCTGCGTCGAGACCGGTGGCCTCGAGGATCTCCCTGTCGAGGACGAGCGCGACGCTGTTGCCGGTGCGTGTGAGCTTCTTGACCATGTACGTACGATATCGAGATCCGTACGTACGGCGCAACAGTGACTCAGGCCTCCCGCTCCCACACGCTGACCCACCCGCCCACGCGCTTCGCGTGCTCGAAGAAGCGGTCGTAGAACGGGTGCCGGCACAGCGTCGCGCCGTCGCCGACCACGATGAGCTTCTTCTTCGCGCGCGTGAGGGCCACGTTCATGCGCCGCAGCTCGCCGAGGAAGCCGAGCTCGCCCGTGTCGTTGCTGCGCACGAGCGAGAGCACCACCGCGTCCTTCTCACGGCCCTGGAAGCCGTCCACGGAGTCGACCTCCAGGCCGTTGTCCAAGTGCGCGTCGAGCAGCGCGCGGATCTTCTGCACCTGCGCGTCGTAGGGCGCGATCACCGCGATGTCTTGCGGCAGCACCCCGCCCGCGAGCAGCCGCTGCACCTCGCGCGCGCAGACCTCGGCCTCGCCCGGGTTCACCTTGGACTCCGAGCCCTGCGGCGTCTCCTCTTCGTAGCCGCGGCCGGCCGTGTCGATGACGAGCAGCGGCGGCAGCGCCTCGGCGCCCTCCAGCGTCCACGCTGCCACGCGCGGGTGCGGGCGCAGCTTGCCGCCGTACAGCTCGTCGCTGGGGAAGCGCATGATCGTCTCGTGCATGCGGTGCTGCTCGAGCAGCGTCACCATCGGCGCGTCCGGCAGCGCGAGGCCCGCCTTGTCCGTGTGCGGCCGCGCGAGGCGCTCGAACAAGGAGAGCGAGAGGCCATCCGCCTCGACGCCGTTGATGCGCGGGCGCGCGGCCTCCTCGGAGAGGATGGTGGGCGAGAGCTGCTGATGATCACCCGCCAGGACCGCGCGATCCGCGCGCAGCATGGCCAGGTACGCGGCCGGCTCCACCGCCTGCGTGGCCTCGTCGATCACGGCGAGCTCGAACCGCCGGCCAGAGAGCGCCGTGCCCTCGAGGCCCGTGAGCGTCGACAGGATCACCCGCGCGCGATCGAGCACATCGCGCTCCGCCTCGTCCTCCAGCCGCCGCGCCTCCGCGAACAGCCGCCGCGCCTCGCGCTCCTGCTCGCGTGACTCGGAGAACCGCCCCGGCCCGCGCTTCTGGTGCCGCTTCTGCGCCTCGCGACGCAGCCGCAGCGCCTCCTTCACCAGCTCGCGCGCGGCCTCCGACTTCGAGTCGTCCTTGGTGCGCTCCTCGAGCGTGTGCTCGAGCACCGTGGGCAACACGCGCGCCGGATGCCCCACGCGGACGGGATGCAGCCCCGCCGCAGCGAGCCGCTCGACCAGGTTGTCCACGGCCAGGTTCGACGGCGCGCACGCGAGCACCTTCTCGCCGCGCGCCGCGGCCCGCACGATGACCTCGATGAGCACGGTGGTCTTGCCCGTCCCAGGCGGCCCGTGCACGAGCGCCAGGTCCTGCGCGGATTCGCAGAGGGCGACCGCGGCCCGCTGCTCATTGTTGAGTGAATACTCATTCATCTCCGCCAGGTCGCGGCGCACCTCGAAGCGCGGCTTCTCTCCCGACAGCACCGCGTGCCAGCGCTTGCCTTCCTTGGTGTCGCGCAGGCGGCGGATCGCGCCCGTCAGGCGCTCGTACGTCACCGCGGAGGGCAACAGCTCGATGGCCACCCTGCCCTCGCTCACCCACTCAGGCGGCGGCGCGTCGAGCGCGATGGACAGCTTGTGGCGCTGGCGCCTCGCGACCACGCCCCGGGGCAGTTCCTCCTCGGGCACCTCGCCTTGCCGTCGAGGGCGCAAGCGGACGAGCGAACCCGCGCCCATCTTGGACGCGCCCAATTCGCCGCCGCCCGGCTTTCCGAAGGTGAGCAGGAAGCGGCCCGCGAGACCGCCCTCGTCGATGAGCTCGGCCTGCGCGATGGCCGTGCCGCGCGCGTCGCGCTCCTGCAGCGAGAGGCGGCCTTCGGCCTCCTTGAAGCGATCGGCTTCGGCGCGCCGTTCGAGGTCGAGCAGGCGCGCCAGCAGCTCGAGGTGCTGCGTGAGATCCATGCGCGTTTGTACCGCGCGTCCACGGGGACTGTCCTCGCGGACGCACGGTCGTCCGGCACCGCGCGCGGCCGGTCACCGAGGGCCGACCGCCTTTAGCTGAGTGTTTACTCAGTTATCGAGCGTCGCCCAGTTATCGAGCGTCGCCGCCCGAGCCGCTCGAGGCCGGCACGATGGCCTTGAACGCGAGCTCACGGCAGGCGCCGCTGCTCTGCTCGCTGCACACGCTCGCCACCGGGTACTGGCGCGTCTGCAGGCCGGGGCCGCCGACCTGGACCTGGCACGCGAGCGAGACGAGGCCGTCACCTTCGGCCTGGATGGAGCCGCTGGCGTCGGTCTGGCCGAGCTGCTTGCTCTGGCTGCTCTCAGGGCAGACGAGATCGACCTTGGCGCCGGACACGCTGGTGATGCCGCTCGCGTCGCGCGAGCCGGCGTGCAGGGCGCGGACCTCGCCGCGGACGCGGTAACCGGTGGTGGCGCTGGTGGCGCAGGCGGCGAAGGAGAGGGACGCGAGGCCGATGAGGGCGTGACGAATCGACATGAGTTGTTCTCCGAACGGAAGCGGATGGGAGCACGCGCGTGAGTTGGAAGTGCGCGCCCTTCAGACGTCGCAGCGCCCTCGGCATTTCGCGCGATCGCGTCGAATCGCGGCCGGGAATGGACGAAGAACGGACAGGTGTTGCCTCTCCTCGTCGCTCGTGGGATTCAAGATGTGCAGCCCACAGGAGGGGATCCCCCACGTGGCCGTCCTCGATCGCTACCTCGATGCGATGTTCAAGCAGCGGGCCGAAGCGCTGGTCTTCAAGACGGGAGCCGCGGTCGAGATGGTGAGCGGCGGCGCGGGCCGCCCGGTGTCGAGCAGGCCGGCGACGTCCGAG
>JAFEBC010000547.1 GCA_018266095.1 Deltaproteobacteria bacterium | reverse complement strand
GGCCCGCGATGGCCTTGCGCACGGCGTCCCAGCGCATCGACGCGGGGTCGTCGGCGCGGTCGAGGGCGAACACGAGATCGCTCGCCAACGGGCGCAGGGACAACGCGGCCGCTGCGCGCGCGGAGACCTCGCCCGGCTTCTGCAGGGAGCCCAGGCCGTCGAGCACCAGGAGCGGGCGCTTCTCGGGGCCGACGAGCTCACGGAGGATGGCCAGCGTCGACTGCGCTTGCAGCTCGCTGCTCTTCGCGTCGAGGCGGATCATGCTCGCGCCCTGCCCGCTCGTCGACGAGCTGCGCAGGAGGCGCTGGTGCTTCATGCCCTCGCCGCGCGTGACCAGCTCGACGTGCTTGAACACGCCCACGTGCAGGTACGGGAGCTCCTCGATGGACTCGGCGGCAGCGAACGCCGGCCAGATGCGCGCGTACGGCTCGCAGCCACGCAGGTGCTCCTGCGTCAGGGCGTTCAGCTCCTGGAGCAAGGCTGTGTCATCGCGCGGACCATACGGGGCGCGGGTCAGGAGCGCGCTCACGCCGCGGCCTCCAAGAGAGCCGGCAGCGAGCTTGGACGCACCAGGGTGCAGTTCGTGCGGGTGCACACGTCGCGCAGGATCTGCGGCCAGTGCGATTCGAGCAAGGGGCGCACGCGCGTCCAGAGGGTCGCGTCGTGCAGCGAGCGCAGCGTGGCCTCGATGGCGGCGAGGTCGAGCGCCCATTGGGCGGCGTGACGATCGAGCTTGTCGCTCGCGGCCCGGTTGAAGCGCAGCACGGGCCAGAGGAACGTCGCGCAGAGGGCGGCGTGGCCGATCTCAACCTGTCGATCAACAGGTTGATTCGCTTCGGCGCGCATCGCGGCGGCGAGCGGGCCTTCGAGCACATGCGCGAGGCCGTGCACGAGGCCCACGCTGCTCCGGGCCTGCAGGGCGCCCGCCTGCGCAGAGACGTCGAGCCAGCGCGCGTCCACGCCGAGCGGGAGCGTCAGCAGGTCACGCAGGAGCGCTGCGCCCTCTGCCCGCACGTCGTCCTTGGCCAGAGGCGAGAGGAAGCCCTCGAGCGCATGCGCCCACACGTCGCCGCAGGCCTCGCGGGCGCGCCGCGGCGTGACCGTGGCGAGCAGCTCGGGCCAGACCACGCGGGCGTCGGGGAGCCACTTGGGCTCGATGGTGATCTGCTTCTTGCCCTCGCGGGTGAGCACGGTGACCGGCGAGGCCTCCGCGCCGCTGCCCCATAGAGAAGGGACGGCGATGAGCTTCAGCCTCGGCGCCTGCGTGCCGCGGAATTGCTTGGCTTCGTCAAGCATCGTCCCGCCGCCGATGGCCACCAGCGTGTCCGCGCGCTCCACGATCGACGGCGTCAGCGCGTCCACGAGCGGCCAGCCCAGCGACTCCGCCTGCTTCCGCACGCTCTTCGAGGCCCACACCACCGGCCGCGAGAGGCTCGCGCCGCGCAAGTCTGCCAACGTCCAGCGCAGGGGACGCGAGGGGGTCGCGCCGTCCGCGCCGATGGCGGACCCTTCACTCATCGAAGCGGATGCCCTTGCTGGTGAGCAGGTCGATGATGTCCTGCACGCCCTGCACGCCCGTCGCCTCCTCGGGGGTGAAGTGGTAGCCGAACACCTGCTCGATGCCGACGGCCACCGTCACCACGCCGAGCGAATCCCACGTCTCGACCTCGGCGCGCTTCAGGTCAAAGCGGAACTCGGCGGGGTCGAGCAGGAATGTATCAATCAATAGATTCTTCAGCTTCTCGCGGTTCTTCATCTCGGTCACAGCCTCTGATCCCAATGGACGGTCTTGCCCTCGGCGGCGGCCAGCGCGCGCGTGTCGACCTTGCCGGACGCGAGCAGCGGGAGCAGCTCCAGGCTCTCGATGCGCAGCGGCCAGTGCGGACGCGGGTGGCGGGCGCGGAACTGCTGCAAGAGCGCGCGGACGTCGGGCTCCTGTGGACGCGGCGAGAGCACCAGCACGCAGCCATCCTCTCCCGCGCGATCGGCCTGGCGATAGAAGCCCGCGCTGAAGGGCCACGCGAGCTGGACGGTCTCGAAGAGCTGCACCAGGGAGACCTTCTCGCCGTAGCGCTTGAACACCTCACCCGCGCGGCCGAGGAGCTTGAAGGTCCCGTCCGGGTGGGCCTCGGCGAGATCGCCCGTCGCAGTCCAGGTGTCGGCGGCGATGGGCGCGAAGCCCTGCGCGTCGAGCGTCCCCACGGCCGAGGTGTCGCTGCGGAATTGGAGCTCGCCCTGCTGCACGCGCAGCTCGACGCCCGGAAGCGGTGCGCCGATGAACGACGCGTCGTCGGACGCCTCGGCGGGCCGGACGCAGAGGCGCGGCATGGCCTCGGCGCAGCCGTAGTTGTTGAAGATGCGCGCATTGGGGAAGCGCACGCGCAGCTCGGGGAGGCGCTCTTGCGGAAAGCGGCCGCCCGCGAAGTTCAGGCGCAGCACCTGCGGAAACGGCTCGGCGCCGAGCTGCGACAACAGGGGCACCTGCGCGCCCACGAGGCAGAGCTGCGAGCGTGCGGTGGTCTTGAGCGCCTCG
>JAFEBC010000546.1 GCA_018266095.1 Deltaproteobacteria bacterium | reverse complement strand
GGCGGGCGGCTGCGGCTGGGTCAGGAACCGCGGGCCGGCGTAGCCGGGCGAATCGTAGAGGCCCGAGCCACGCGGCGGGGTCGCGGCGAAGAACCCTGCGCCTCCGGCCTGCGACCGCCTGGGGCCGCCGAGCTCCTCGGCGCCGAGGCCGAGCCGGGTGAGCGCGAACGCGGCCAGCGCGCCGAAGCAGAAGCCCGCCAGGTGCGCGATCGCGGCCATCACGCCCCCAGCGAGGGACCAGGCGCTCCACAGGCCCGCCAGGAGCCAGAGGACGCCCGCTGGCCACGCGGGCACGACCAGCGTGCCGGCCCACAAGCGGACACCGAGCGTGCGCACGCGCCGCTGCACCCACAGGCAGGCGAGCGCGCCCATGCAGCCGGCGATGGCGCCCGAGGCGCCGAGGATCATCCCCGTCCAGGCGCGGTCGGAGAGCACCTGGACGGCCGCCGCGGCGAGGCCCGCGAGCACGTAGAAGGCGCTGAACAATCGGCGGCCCCAGACGTCTTCGAGGGTGGGCGCGACGAGGAAGACGAGGAAGAGGTTCACGAGCAGATGCAGCCAGCCCAGGTGCAGGAACAGGTGCGCGAGCCAGGCGACGGGCCGATCCGCGCGGCTGGGGACGAGCGCGTGGCGGTAGAGCGGGCTCTCGTCCTGCATGGTGAGCGCGCGCTGCGACTGCTCGTCGAGGAGGGCCTGGGCCTCGGCGCGATCCTTGCGCTCGCGGCGCGGGTCCTGCTCCAGCGCGGCGCGCGTGCGGGTGGCGCGCTGCAGTGCGCCCCGGGAGACGAAGCGGTCGATGAACTCGGGGCGCAGCGTGGTGCCGGGGTTGTCGGCCCAGTGGGTGACGACGACGGCGATGTCGCTGGCGGGCACGCCGATCGGATCGTCGGGCACGAGCCAGGTGGCGGCGAAGGCCAGCGCGCACAGGCCCAGGATCGCGTTCGTGACCCAGGGCCGGCTGCGCAGGCCGGCCTGCTCGATGTGGAGTGGAAAGCGAGAGAACACCGCGCGACCCCCGCCGCGAGCTTACCCGATCAAGATGTCGTCGAGGTGCGAGGCCATCTCGGCCCACAGGCGCGGCAGGTCCCGGTTGAGCTCGTGGCCATCGTCGAGCTCGACGAGGCGGACCGGCTTGTGCGCGGCGGCCATGCGCGCGGCGAACTCGCGGGCGAGCTCGGGCGGGACGGTGCGGTCGTCCTTGCCTTGCAGGACCAGCGTGGGCGCGCCGGGCAGGGGGAAGTCGTCGTAGCGGGCGGCCTCGTCGAGGAAGGCGCGCGCGAGCGGGAGCTTCTGGCCCCAGGCGTAGTGGTCGACCTCGATCTGGCCTTCGCGCTTCCAGCGCTCGACGTCGGCCCGGTCCAGGCTCTCGTCCCAGCGCCTGGCCAGACAGAACGCGGGCGCGAGCAGGACGAGCCTTCTGCACCGCTGCGGATTCTGCGCGGCCCAGATCGCGGCGGTGATGCCGCCCAGGGACGAGCCGAAGAGGACGAGATCGCCGGTGGGGCTCTGCGCGGCGAGCGCGTCGACGAGGGCGAGCCCGCGGCCGATGGTGAGCGTGCGGAACTCGGGCAGGTTCAGGTCGGGGATCTGCAGCCACGCCCCGCGGCGCGCGAGCGCCTGGCGGACGAACCTGGCCTTCGACGAGCCCGGAGAGCTGGCGAAGCCGTGCAGCCACACGAACGACGGACAGTCCTTCATGGTGAGACGATGAGGCCCCTCGCGGATGCGCGCAAGCGCGTTCCTGTTGCCAGCGCGGAGATCCGTGGTAGATCGCCGCCCCTGATGAAGACCTCGCCGCTCCTTCGCGCGCTCGCCTGCGCCACGCTCGTCGCCCTCGGGGCCCTCCAGGGCGCCTGCGGGAACGCGTGTCTGTCCCTCGCGCAGCAGATCTGTCAGTGCCTCCCCGAGGACGGCACGCGGGCGACGTGCAACCAGCGGGCGACCGACGGGCAGGACAGCTTCCCGGTGCGCACCAACGACGAGGCGTTCTGCCAGGCGAAGCTGGACGCGAACGTGTGCGACTGCAACAACCTCACGACCGAGGCGGGCAAGCAGGCGTGCGGCCTCGCGTACTCGACCACGGCGGGCGTCACCACGCTGGCGCCGCAGGCGGCCTCACAGAGGTAGCCCGCTGCAGCCGGGCTGAAATCATCCGGGCTCCTGACGGTCTCGCGCAGCGCTCCGTGTCTGTCCTTCAGGGCACGGTCTCCTCCCTGCTCTCACGGGAGTCTGCATGCGTTCGTCATGGGTGTTGTCGGGCGGAGTCGTCGCTGCGCTGGTGCTGCTCGGCCAGACCATCACGCTGCCAGGAAACGGGACGTTCTCGGCCGGCAACAACGATCTGAACACCACGCCGGGTGCGGCCTCGGTGATCCGGCGCAAGACGGCCGGCGGGCTGTCCGCGTTCGTGGGCACTGGCGCGACGCTGCCAGGCGGGCGCACCAACGCGGCGGTCGCGGGTTACAACCGCGCGCTCTTCGCCATCGGCGGCTCGGTCACCAACAGCGGGACGCTCACCTCGCTGACGGACGTGTACATCAACATCGCGCGCAGCGACGGCACGCTGCCTGGCTGGACGCCCGTGACCCAGCTCCCCGACGCGCGCTACGGGGCCAACGCCACCGCGTACAACGGCTTCCTCTACCTCGCGGGCGGCGCGACCTCGGCCGGCAAGGCCGCGACCGACATCCTGATGGCGCCCATCGACCCGGCGGGCACCTCGCTCGGCGCGTGGATCGTCGCGGGCACGCTGCCGCAGTACGGGTATGTGCCCTACGCCACGAACAACCTGCTCTACATGGTGGGCTGGGAGACCTCCGGCAACCCCGACGTGTACAGCGCGCCGATCAGCAGCGACGGCACGCTCGGCACCTTCACGCAGCGCACGGCCTTCCCCACCAAGGTGCTCTCGCCTGGCATCGCCATCACCCCGCAGGCGCTCTATGTCATCGGCGGCCAGACGCCCGGCGGCAACACCTCCGTGCGCACGACGCAGATCGGCTTCATCCTGGCCAACGGCGCGCTGCAGTGGGTGAACGGGCCCCAGCTCCCCACGGCGCGCACCGCGGATTGGGTGGTCATCGACGGCGGCTACCTCTACCTGCTCGGGCAGGAGCCGGGCGAGACCACGAGCTACGCGGCGCCGGTGCTGGCGAACGGCATGCTCGGGCCGTGGATCAGCGTGCCCAACGCGCCCGGCACGGCCTGCTACGGCAACGCCTGGAACCTGGGCGGCACCATCTACACGGCCACCATCGGCGGCAACACCTGCAAGGGCACGACCTCGCTGACGGCGGGCACGGTGGGCGGGCTCGACACCTTCGGCATCGGGCTCCCGCTGGGGTCGGCGCGGGGCGGCGCGGCGATGGCGTCGATGCTCGACACGGTGGCGCTGGTGGGCGGCCAGGCGGCCTCGGGGACGCTCAGCGACGTGCAGTGGGGGACGGTGAGCAGCCTCGGCGTCTTCGGCGGGTTCTCCGCGGGGCCGAACGGTCTGCCGGGTCCGCGCAGCGCGCACGCGGCGGTGGCGCAGCACGGCTCGCTGTACGTGATCGGCGGCCTCGACAACAACGGCAACCCGCTGGGCGACGTGCTCAAGTCGTCGTTCAAGGGCGGCTCGGCGCCGGGCGCGTTCTCACAGCAGGCCTCGGCGCTGCCCTCGGCGCGCTCCGGGGTCGCGGCCCTCGCCACCGACACGCACCTGTACGTGCTGGGCGGCCTCACGCAGACCGGCCTCGTCAACGACATCCAGGTCGCGTCCATCAGCCAGGGCTCGGGGGACCTCGGCAGCTTCGCGGCGTCGGCGCACACGTTCACCACCGCGCGCAGCGGGCTCGCGGCGCTCACGTACAACGGGCGCCTCTACGTCATCGGCGGCGACGACGGCACCGACAAGCTCGGCGACATCCAGTACGCGGACCTCGATCCGCAGACCGGCGCGCTCGGCACCTTCAGCACCGCCACGCACGCGCTCGACGTGCCGCGCTCGGGCCACGCAGCCTTCGCCCGCGACGGCGTGCTCTACGTCGTCGGCGGCGCGACCTCCTCGACGGAGCTCGGCGATACGCAGATGGCCACCTTCGGCCTCGACGGCGACCTCTCCGCGTTCACCTCCGCGGGCGCCAGCTTCACCGTGCCGCGGCACGGCTTCGGCGCGGCCAGCGTGGGCCAGTACGCGCTCTTCGCGGGCGGCTTCGGCGCGAGCGGCCCGGTCACCAACGTCAGCGTCACGCAGACCCTCGCCCCCAGCGCGGTCGGCGTGTACTCGCGCCTGTTCGACCTCGGCGGCGTGCCCAGCGGCGCGTTCGACCTCACCCTCGACGGCAGCGCGGTCAACGGCGTCCTCCGCGGCGCCAGCCTGCAGGGCACCACGCTCCTCGACTTCGGCGGCCCGATCACACCGGGCCAGACGATCTCGCTCACGCCCAACGGCCGCACGCTCTTCCTCCAGCTCACGCTCGACGACTCGCAGTCGGCGGTGATCAGCGGCGGCAACGAGCGCGACGTCACCGGGCTCACGCTCACGTACACGCCGCAGGCCGGGCCCACCAAGCTCGCCT
>JAFEBC010000545.1 GCA_018266095.1 Deltaproteobacteria bacterium | reverse complement strand
TCACCCGCCACCACCGTCCCGCCGGCCCGACCGCACCACGCTCGTACCCGACGGCCCCAAGCGCTGGCTCGCGCGGCAGATGCTGGGCACCGCGCCAGGCACCGTCGCGCCCCTCGATGACGCCACGCGCGCCCGCCTCGCCGCCGAATCGAAGCTGGGCGAGCACGCGCGCGATCCCGACGCAGACACCGGCTCGGGCGCGTTCGGCGACGCGCAGACGGCCTTCATGTTCGAGTGCGCCATCGACCTCTCCGAGCCGCGCCTCCTCGACGCCCCCCTCCTCTCCTGGGTCCGCGCCGGCACATGATCCCGCTGCGCGACACGGTGCGCTCGAGGCGCTTCCCGCTCATCACCATCGGGCTGTTGCTCGTCAACGCCTTCGTCTTCGTGCAGCAGGTCCTCGCCGGCCGCCGCGCCGAGCGCCTCTTGCTCGCCTACGGCCTCATCCCCGAGCGCTTCGTCCACTTCGCCGACTTCGGCCTCCCGCCGCTCTCGCCGGTGCGCTTCCTTCCGCTCCTCACCTCGATGTTCTTCCACGGCGGCCTGTTCCACCTGCTCGGCAACATGCTCTTCCTCTGGATCTTCGCCGACAACATCGAGGACAAGCTCGGCCGCGGCCGCTTCACGCTGTTCTACTTACTCTGCGGCGTCTGCGCCGCCTTCGCCCAGATCGCGCAGGACCCCGAGTCCACCATCCCCATGATCGGCGCGAGCGGCGCCATCGCCGGCGTGCTCGGCGCGTACCTCATCACCTTCCCGCGCGCCAAGGTGCTCACGCTCGTCCCGCTCTTCTTCATCCCCTGGCTCGTCGAGGTGCCCGCGGTCGTCTTCCTCTTGCTGTGGTTCGCCACGCAGGTCCTCTCCGCGTGGATGGGCTTCGGCCACGAGATGACCGGCGGCGTGGCCGTGTGGGCCCACATCGGCGGCTTCTTGAGCGGCGTGGTGTGGATGAAGCTGCTCGAACCGCGCGGGCGGCGGTGAACGCCAACTGCAAAATGCTTCACAGGAAGGAAAGAAGGAAGGGTTTGGGTTGCGAACTCCGCTCGTCGTTGAGCACCCAGCCTCGCAACGCACCGCACGGGATCACGAGGGACACGAACCGGCCACCTGCCCCAAGCTCGTCGTTCCTTCCTTTTTTCCTTCCTGTGAAGCAGTTGCAGTTGCCTTTGCCTTACGCCGCCGCCGTCTTCCCGCCGATCGGGATCCGCACGAAGAACGTCGTCCCCTGCCCCGGCTGCGTCTCGAACGTCAGCGACCCGCCGTGCTTCTCCGCCACCACCGTGCGCGCGATCGCGAGGCCCTGCCCCGTGCCCTTGCCCACGGCCTTGGTGGTGAAGAACGGGTCGAAGATCTTCCCCTGGATGTCCTCCGGGATGCCGCCGCCCGTGTCCGCGATCGAGATGACCACGTCTGGACCCACCGCGCGCGTCGCCACCTCGATGCGGCCCTTCCCGTCGGTGCCCTTCACCTTGTCGCCGATGGCGTGCGCGGCGTTCACCACGAGATTCAGCACCACCTGGTTGATCTCGCCGCCGTGACAGACCACGCGCGGTATGTCCTCCAGCTTCGTCTCCACGTCGGCGACGTACTTGTACTCGTTGCGCGCCATCGTCAACGTGGTGCGGATCGACTGGTTCAGATCCACCTCCGACATCTCCTTCTGCCCCGGGTGCGCAAACTCCTTCATCGAGCGCACGATGGTCGACACGCGCTCCAGGCCCTCCAGCGAGCGGTCGAGCGCCTTCGGCACGTTCTCGACGAGGTAGTCCACGTCCACCTGCTCGCGCTGGTTGGCGATGTCGAGCGCCAACTCGGGCGAGGCCGTGCCCTCCGTGACCGCCGTCTCGAGCTGCCGGTAGCGATCGATGAGCGGCACCAGGTCCTTCATCGCGTCGCGCAGGAAGTGCACGCTGTCGCCCACGAACTGCACCGGCGTGTTGATCTCGTGCGCCACGCCCGCGGCCATGCGCCCCACCGACTCCAGCTTCTGCGCCAGCCGCAGCTCCAGCTCCACCTTCTCGCGCCGACCCATCTCGCCGCGCAGGGCCTCGTTGGCCTTCTCCAGCTCGTGCGTGCGCGCCCTCACCAGCCCCTCGAGATCGGTCTGCCGCGCCTGCGCCGCCCGCTGCAGCGCCCACTTGCGCGAGAGCGCGTGCGCGATCTGCGTCACCTCGATGCTGTCGAACGGCTTCTTCAGGATGAGCAGGCCGTCGGTCGACTGCAGCTTGGCCGTCACCTCGCTCCACGAATAGTCCGAGTACGCCGAGCAGATCACCACCTGCAGGAACGGGTCCTCGTCCCAGAGGCGGCTCACCGTCTCCACGCCGTTCCAGCCCGGCGGCATGCGCATGTCCACGAAGGCCACCGAGAACGGCCTCCCCTCGCGGTTCGCCTTGCGCACCAGCTCCAGCGCCTCTTGCCCCTGGAACGCCGACTCCAGCTCGAAGGCGCTGTCGTTCTTGGCCTCGCCCGCCTCGCCGAACAGCTCGGCCTCGAGGTCGTCGAGCCCGCTGTCGTGCTGCGACGGGCCCAGGATCTTGCGGAAGTCCTCG
>JAFEBC010000544.1 GCA_018266095.1 Deltaproteobacteria bacterium | reverse complement strand
GATCTTCATGGTGCGGAACTTCAGCATCTGGAACGCCTGCCCATCGAGCCCGACGCGCTCCTGGCGGAAGAACACCGGCCCGCGCGAGGTCAGCTTCACGAGGAGGGCCAGCGTCAGCAGGATCGGGGACGCGATGGCGATGAAGAGCGTCGAGAGCACGAGGTCGAACACGCGCTTGCTGAGCGCGTGCATGCCGAGGACGCCCGTCGACTGCAGATTCACGATGGGCAGCCCGCCGAACTCCTCCAGGCCGCCGAAGAGCGTCGCGTACTGGTACACGTCGGGCACCAGCTTCACGTCCACGGTGGTGTCCTCGAGCACGCGCATGACGCGCGGCAGGTGGTGCACCGAGCGGCTCGGCAGCGCCACCAGCACCATGTCCACGGCCTGACGCGAGAGCACGTCCTTGAGCGCCCGCAGCGTGCCGATCACGGGCACGCCGCTCACCTGCTCGCCCACCTTCTTCTGCGTCACCGAGAGGCAGCCGATGGCGTGGAAGCCGAGCTCCTTGTGCAGCTCGATGGCCTCGATGGTCTGCCGCGCGAGGCGCCCCGCGCCCAGCACCAGCACGAAGCGCCGGTTGTACCCGCGGGCGCGCAGGAAGTTGAGCGCCTCCTTGAACACGAAGCGCACGAGGCCGACGCCGACCATCGAGAGCAGCGTGAACACGACCAGCATGCCGCGCGAGTAGCGGGCCTCGCGCGCGAACACGGTCGCGGCCACGAGCAGGATGCCGGCGATGCCGCACGCGCGCACCACGGAGAACACTTCGTCGATGAGCGGCCGCTGGCGCTGCGGGCGATAGAGGCCGGCCTGACGCAGGGCGAGCGGCCAGAGCACGATGGCCATCGCGAACACGACCAGCGTGTCCTGCGTCGAAGGCAGCTCCTGGAACGGGAACGTCTTGGGCGAGCCGAAGCGGATGTTCCACGCGCCGAAGAACGCCACCGTGACGATGGCGACGTCGAGCAGGACGCGGAGGCTCAGGAAGAGCTGGTTGTAGCGCTTCAGCATGTGCGGGCTGCGAGTAGCAAGAGCGCGGAGGCAGTGCAAGTTCGCCCGGGTGAGGCGGGTCGCGACGTTCGCAGCTTGGACCTGCGGGCGCGGCCTGTGGTCACTTCGCGCGGGCGCTCAGCGCGAGGTCGATCTGCGCCTGCAGCTCGGGCGCGAAGCGCGCGGCGGCGAAGGTGGCGGCGTGCGCGCGGATGGCCTTGGGATCGGCCGTCTGCGCGAGGGCATCGATGGCGGGCAGCGCGGCCAGGAGCGATTCGACGGTGGGCTCGCTGAAGAACGCGCCCGTGCGGCCCTCGAGCACGGTCTCGCGCGCGCCGCCCTTGCCCAGGGCCAGCACCGGACGTCCGGCCGCCTGCGCCTCGACGGGCGCGATGCCGAAGTCCTCCTCTCCCGGCAAGAGGAAGAACGACGCGTGCGCCAGCTCGTGCGCGAGCCGCTCGAACGACACCGGCCCCACGAGCTCGATGCCGCGCGCGGGCTCGCCCAGCTCCTGCACCAGGGCGCGCAGGCTGTTCAGCTCGGGCCCGTCGCCGACGATGAGGAGCCGCCGGCGCGCCTGCGCGAAGGCGCGGATGGCGAGGTCCACGCGTTTGTACGGCACCAGCGCCGAGACGATGAGCGCGCGGCCCGTGGGCGAGCGCTCGTCGGGTGACAGGAGCGCGGGCGTGAAGTCGTCGATCTCCACGGGCGGGTACACGACCGCGTCCGCGGGGCGATTCCAGAAGCGCGCGCAGCGGTCGGAGACGAAGCGGCTGTTGGCGATGAGCCTGTCGATGCGCGCCGTCGAGCGGACATCCCACGCGCGCAAGGCCGGAGCGACCGCGTGAGCGGCAGCGCGCACGAGCGGACCCGCGCGGCCAGGACCGAAGTAGGCGTCGAACTGGTCCCACACGTAGCGCATGGGCGTGTGCACGTAGCTCACGTGGACCGCGCCTGGCGCGGGCCGGCAGCCCTTGGCGACGGCGTGGCTGGTGGAGATGACGAGCTCGTATCCGCTCAGATCGAGCGCCTCGATGGCGAGCGGGAACAGCGGCAAATAGTGACGGTAGTTGACCTTCGCGCGCGGCATGCGCTGCAGGAAGCTGGTGACGATCTTGTGCGTCTCGACGCCATGCCCCACCGAGCCCGGGACGTGCACGAGCGTGAAGACGTCGGCCTCCGGGTACATCGCGCAGAGAGCCGCCAGCACGCGCTCGCCGCCGCGGTAGCCGGTGAGCCAGTCGTGGACGAGGGCGACCTTCATCGCTCCTCCGCTGCCGCGCGATAGGCCGCGAGGTGCTGGCGGGCGCTCTCGACCCAGGAGAACGCGCGCGCGCGCACCGGACCTCCCTCAGCCAGCGACTTGCGCAGCGCCGAATCCTCGAGCACCCGTGTCAGCTCTCGCGCACAGGCCGGCGCGTCGCTTCGCGCAAAGTGCAGCGCCGCCCCACCCGCGACTTCGACCAGCGCAGGATCATCCGAGGTCACGCAGGGCGCCCCGCAGGCCATCGCCTCCACGAGCGGCAGCCCGAAGCCCTCGTACAGAGACGGCAGCACGAACGCCGCCGCGTGCCGATACAGCGCGGGCAAGAGCGCGGGATCGCTGAAGCCCAGCCGCACGAGCCGGCCATTGCGCGGACGCTCCAAGCGCTGTTGCATCGCCGCGTCCACGCGCTCGACCGGCCCCGCGAGCACGAGCGGCAGATCGCGCACGAGCGCCGCCGGCAG
>JAFEBC010000543.1 GCA_018266095.1 Deltaproteobacteria bacterium | reverse complement strand
GATCTTCCCCGACGGCGGCGTGGCGCGCCTGCGCGTGCTGGGGACGCTGCCGTGGCAGGACCCGGATTCGATCATCGTGAAGTCGGATGAGGAGTTGGCGGCCATCGCGGAGGCCGAGCGCGAGAAGGCGAAGCTCGAGGCGGCGAAGAAAGCCGAGGAGGCCGCGGCGCTGGCTGCGGCGAATCCGGCGGCGGCTCCGCAAGCGGCGAGCGCGCCTGCTGCCCAGACTGCGGCCGCGCCTGCTGCGCCTTCGGGCCCGCCGATGATCCCGACCAACGCGCCCGCGAGTGAAGCGAAGCACGACGCGTCCACGGCCGAGAGCGCGGCGGCGATCCAGGATCTCCTCGCGCGCGCGACTGGCGCAGCGCCCGCCAAGGCCCCTGAGGCGCCGGCGGACCCGAGCAAGAAAACGCCATGACGACGGCCCTCGACAGACTGAACGCGGCCTCGCCCGACGAGGCCTCCGAGGAGCTCGCCCGCTGCTGCGGCTGCCGGCGCTGGGTGAGCGGCATGCTGGCGCGGCGTCCCTTCGCGGACCCGGAAGCGCTCCTGCGCGCGGCCGACGAAGAGTGGGCCAAGGTGCAGCGCGACGACGTCCTCGAGGCCTTCTTGCACCACCCGCGCATCGGCGACATCGACGGGTTGCGCAAGAAGTTCGCGTCGACGGCGACCTGGGCGGCGGGCGAGCAGGCGGGCGCGGCGCAGGCCGACGAGAGCGTGCTCAAGCGGTTGGCGCAGGGGAACCGGGACTACGAGCTGCGCTTCGGGCACATCTTCATCGTCTGCGCCACGGGCAAGTCGGCGCAGGAGATGCTCGACCTGTTGCTCGCGCGTTTGGGGAACGAACCCGACGCGGAGCTCGCGATCGCCGCGGGCGAGCAGGCGAAGATCACGCGGCTGCGGCTAGAGAAACTACTCGCAGGCTAGCAGCCGCGGCGCCGGCCCCGCGCGAGGTCCGCGGCGACACTCGAGCAGGATCCGGGCTCGACAAAACGCGCGCAGTGGCCCACGATCGCGCGCATGTCCCCCATCACCACGCATGTGCTCGACACCTCGCTCGGCAAGCCGGCCCAGGGCGTGCCCGTGCATCTGGAGCTGCTCGACAACGGGAGCTGGCGCGTGCTCGGCCACGGCGTCACCGACGCGGACGGCCGGCTCAAGACGCTCCTGCCGAGCCACCACAAGCTGTCGACGGACACGTACCGAATCACCTTCGACACCGGGACATACTTCCGCGCGCTGGGCGTGCCGCTGTTCTTCTATCCGACCGTGACGATCCAATTCCTGGTCCACGGGCCGGACGACCATTACCACGTGCCGCTGCTCCTCAATCCGTTCGGCTACTCGACATATCGAGGGAGCTAGGAGCTTCCGCTTCTCAAGAAGGCAGAGCGGTCCCGGGGCGTGGGGAGAGATTGCGCCCGACTGAGCGCGCGGCAGCACTCACGTAGAACGGAGCTCCCAGCACTTCGCGGACGCGAAGTGCCGGTCGTGCCGCAGGCCTCCCGGAGGGCGCAACTCTCCCCACGCCCCGGGACCGCGGACGCGCTACCGCGCCTTCCGGCCATTGAGGATCTTCACGAACGAGCGCGACTGCAGCTCCGTCATGGTGAGGCCCGTCGCCAACGCCTCTTCCTCGGTGATCGCGCCGCTGCTCATCCCGCGCAGGAAGTAATTGAGCAGGCCCTGCCCCGTCGCCGCGTCGTCGAACACGTCGCCGACGAGCGTGGCCTGCGCGGCCTTCTGGATGAAGTTGCGCAGGCGCACCGTCGCGGGCTCCAGGCCCTCGAGGAAGAACGCGAACACGGCCGCGTAGCGCGTGGGCAACTGCGCCGGGTGAAGGTCCCAGCCCTGGTAGTAGCCGTTGTAGAGCGAGTTGCGCGCCTGGTCGTAGTGCAGCTTGCTCGCGGCGTGCACGGCCTCGCGGTTCTCGGCCTTCTGCGGATCGCTCAGCGTGCCGCCCTCGGGCGCGCGGTGCTTGGGCACGGGCATGATGTTGGTCGCGCCGTCGCTGAGCGGGATGCCCATCTGGCCGATCGACACCTTCATCACGTGCTTGGCGAAGTCGCACGCCGGGTGCGTCATGCCCTGGTGCGCGGCGGTGATGCTGCAGAGCGCGGTGTAGTCGTACGTGCCGAAGTGCGCGCCCACGCAGCGGCCGTCGGTGGCGCGGATCATCGCGGGCAGCGGCAGAGTGCCGTCGTAGCCGATGATCGACTGCGTGGTCTCGACCATCAGCTCCATCTGCAGCGAGCGGCGCGCGAGGTGATTGGCCTCCTCCAGCATCGCGAGAAATTCGGCGCAGGTGCGCACCTGCTCGACGGTGACCACCTTCGGCAGCGTGCCGCGGAAGTTCGGGGGCAGCTTGCCGCCCGTAGCCTTCACCAGCGTGGTGACGAAGATGTCGAGCGTGCGCGCGCTGCGGGCCACGAGCTCGTCCGAGAACGTCTTGATGCGGATGCCGATGAACGGCGGCAGCGTTCCCTGCGCGAGCCCGTGCGCGACCTGCTCTGCAGCGGAGGCCGCGTGGCCATCTTCCTCTGCGTCGGGGCGATTCCCGTAGCCGTCCTCGAAGTCGATGCGGAAGTCCTCGACCGCTTCGCGGCGGAGCTTGTCCTTGACGCGCT
>JAFEBC010000542.1 GCA_018266095.1 Deltaproteobacteria bacterium | reverse complement strand
TCTTCAGTGCTTCCTTGGTCACGAACGGGGTCTTCACCACCACGGCCGCGACCGGCTTGCCGCGGATCTCGATGTCGATGGCCGTGCCCTCGGCCGCCAGCGCGACGGGCACGTAGGCCAAGCCGATCGGCTCCTTGAGCATGGGGCTCATGGTGCCGCTCGTGACCTCGCCGATGTGCTCGGCCGAGCCCTGCGCGCGGATGGGATGGCCGTGCCGCGCGATGCCCTTGCCGGTGAGCTTGAACCCGACCAGCTTGCGCGTGAGCCCCTTGGCGCGCTGCTCGCGGAGCACCTCGGCGCCGATGAAGCCGCCCGGCTTGTCGAGCTTGACGATCCAGCCGAGGCCCGCCTCGAGCGGCGTGTGCACCTCGTCCATGTCGTTGCCGTAGAGGCGGTAGGCGACCTCGAGGCGCAGCGAATCGCGCGCGCCCAGGCCGCAGGGGAGGACGCCGTCGGGCTTGCCCTTTTCCATGAGCGCGGCCCAGAGCCTGGCGGCGTGCGCGGGCGGGCAGAAGACTTCGAAGCCGTCCTCGCCGGTGTAGCCCGTGCGCGCGACGATGCAGCCCTCGACGCCGGCCACGGTCGCGAGACGGAAGTGGTAGTACGCGAGGTCTGCGACCTTGGGCGACGCGAGCGAGTCGACGAGCGCCGCTGCCCTGGGGCCCTGCACTGCGATCTGCGCCCAGTCGTCGCTGCGCTGGGTGACCTTGGCGTCGGCGCCGAAGCTCGCGCACTGCTCCTGCATCCAGGCGAAGTCCTTCTCGCGCCCGCTGGCGTTGACGCAGATGAACAGGCGCTCCGCCGAGAAGCGGTAGACGATGATGTCGTCGATGAATCCGCCCTGCGGATTCAGGAGGCCCGAGTACTGCGCCTGGCCGTCCTTGCACTTGGTGAGATCGTTGGTGACAAGGCGCTGCGCGGCCTCGAGCGCGCGGGGGCCTTCGATGGTCACTTCGCCCATGTGCGAGACGTCGAAGAGGCCGACGGCGTCGCGGACGGCAGCGTGCTCTTCGAGGACGCCCGAGTACTGGACCGGCATGTCCCAGCCCGCGAACTCGACCATGCGGGCGCCGAGCGCGAGGTGCGTGTCGTAGAGGGGGGTGCGCAGGGCCACGGGGCTCCGGGGGCGAGGGAGGAGCGGGTTGTAGCCGATGAGGGAGAGGGAGGAAAGGGGCTCCGCGGGCGGGTCCCGCGACAGGTCCTCGCGACAGGTCTCACATGATTTCTGGATGTAGCGATTTGGTACCGGGGGTCTCAAAATCGGACCCCAACAGGTCTCACACGATTTCTAGAGGTGTAGCGATTTGCTACCAGGGTCTCAAAATCGGACACCCCTGCCGCGCCGCCAAACCCCTGCAATCATTGAAGCACCACTCAATCAGCGCTTGGTCCGCAACTTGCTCAGTGCCCGCGCCATGCCCTACCCCGTGCGCCACTTCGACCCTCAGACGATCTACTTCGTCACCTCACGTACCCTTCAATCCCGCTTTCTGATGGCCCCGAGCCGCAAGACAAACGAGCTCATCGGGGGCAGCCTCGCCCGCGCGGTTCGTCGGCAGGGGGTCGAGCTCTTCGCCTACGTCTTCACCTCGAATCATTTCCACCTGATGGTGCGCGCTCCAACGGCGATCGCGATGAGCAGGTTCATGCAGCGCTTGCAGAGCGACATCGCCATCAAGGTCGGCCGGCTCATCGACTGGCGCGGGCGCTTCTTCGCGCGTCGATACTCAGCGGAGCCCATCGTCGACGATGGTGCCCAGGTCGAGCGCCTCGGCTACATCCTCAGCCACGGCGTCAAGGAAGGCTTGGTCTCCGCCGTACGGAATTGGCCGGGACTGAGCTGTGCGCAGGCGCTCGTCGAGGGCCGCACCGTGTCGCAACAGACGTGGCGCAACTGGACCCAACGCTGGAAGGTCGAGGTCGGCGAGGGCTTGAACATCGGCCGCTTCTCGGAAAAGTGCCCGAGTGACCAGGAAACCCTCGTGCTCACGCCGCTCCCCTGTTGGGCCCATCTTGCGGCTGGTCAACGCGCACAGCTCGCGGCGCAGTTGGTGGCGAACATCGATGCGTCCGCGCCACGCGGGCGCGCTCCACGTGGGCCGAGGGCCATTGTTGGACAGGACCCGCACGGTCGGCCGGTTCACACCAAGCATTCGGCCCGACCGAAAGCACACGCGTCGACCAAGGAGCTTTGGATCGCCGCAGTTCACAACTATCAAGTCGTGCTTGCGGCCTTTCGTGAGGCCTCCAAGAAATGGCTGCGCGGGGTCTTCGACGTAGAGTTTCCGCCGCACTGCTTCCGGCCGCCGACCTGGGGTGTGCCAGTGGAAATCGTCTGAGATGTGGGGCGAGGAAAGATGTGTGGCGAGAAGTGTGGCGAGGAAATCGTGTGAGATGTGTGGCGGGATGTGTGGCGGGATGTTTGGCGAGGGCCCGCGCAGGAGGTTCGAACCTCAATAGATCTTCTGCGGCGCCGCCCCCGAGTAATACCAGCCCAGGATCTGCCGGTACGTCTGCCCCGCCTTGGCGCGGCCGATGGCGCCCGTCTGGCACATCCCGCTCCCGTGCCCCCAGCCGCCGCCCGTGAACACCCACTCGTCGCCCTCGCGCTCGACCACGAACATCCCGCTGTTCAGGTTCTTGAACAGGCGCCGGATGGTCAGCTCGCCGTGGACCTTCGCGTGGCCCAGCGAGCCCTCGATCGCCAACGCGCGCGCGCGGCCGGACACGCCGCGGCCCTCGACGTTGAGCGCCTTCACCTCGCCGACGTTGTAGGCGACGCAGAGCGCGTCGAGGTCCTTGGCAGCGAAGCGCCTCTGCCAGCGCACCTTGTCCTTCGGCGCCATGCCCGACAGCGTGCAGTACGTGTGCGTCGGGGGCGTGTGCACGAACCGATTCACCAGCGCGTCGCCCACGCCGTCCGCGAAGGCTGCGAGGTCCTTCGCGCGCGGATCGAAGTCGGGCCGGCCGCGCAGGCTGGGGTCCGCGGGGCCGCCCCAGACGGCGTCGTTGTCCTCGGTGAAGCCGCCGCAGACGGCCGAGTACACGCTGTCGACCAGCCGGCTCGGCTCGCCTCCGGTGGACCGGGCGAACAGGGCCTGGCCGCGCGTGGCATCGACCGCCGCGTCGGTGCCGCGCTCCTCGGCGGCGAGCCCCTTGTAGACCTGACAGTGCTGCTCGGCGCAGAGCAGATACGGGTCTCCCAGGTGCCGCGCGCCCACCTTCGCCAGCACCTCGCCGCGCGCCGTGACCGCCTGGGACTTCAGCGCTTCCTTGTGCGCCTTGGCGAAGATCTCGCTGGGCACCACGCCCTTGACGAGGCGCTCCATCGGCACCGCGGCGACGACGGCGAGCTTTCCGGTGGCGTCGATGCACGCGTACAGCCGGCCTGGGTAGACGCGGCGCTCGTAGCCGTGGAACGCGTAGCCCATGCCGAACTCGACGTCGTCGACGGCGAGCCCCTTGTTGCAGCGCAGCTCGATGGCGCCCTCGCCCTCGCCGACGAGCTTTCCCTTGGCGTCCAGGAGCGCGATGCGCCCGCCGGGACGGCCCGCCAACTCGCGGTGGATCTGCGCCCGCAGGCCCCACTTGTCGGTCAGCTCCTTGGCCTGTGCACGCGCGCCATCTTCGGTGGCGTCGCCCTCGGCCAGGAGCGCCGTGCGCCGCGTGTCGACCACGTGTCCCGCGATGCCGTAGACATCGCCCACCGTCGCGAGGCGCACCTTCACGCCGCGCGACTCCCACAGCGCGCGCGCCTCGTCGCGGCCCTCGTGATCGGCGTAGCGCACCTGCTCCAGCTCGACCCAGCTCGCACCCACGCCGGGCCGCCCGTCGCGCAGATCCAGCGTGAACTTGCCCGCGTTCTGCCGGGGGAGCGGCGTGGTCTTGCCCTTCTCGGTGCGCGCGCTGGCCGTGAGCTGCCCGGGCGCTCGCAGGACCACCGTGGTCTGCCCCTCGAGCACCCGGACGGTGATGAGCGGCTGGCCCTCGTCGAAGGAGAGCCGGCGCGAATAGAGCAGCTCGAGCGGATCGTCCGGCTCGGGGGCACCCGAAAACAGGGATTCGCGCGGCGCGCTCCCCTGCACGGCACCCGTCTGCGCCGGGCTGGCTGTCGGCGGCTGCGACCCTGCGGCGCCCTCGCCGAAGACCTGCCGCGCGCGCACCGAGGCCAGCGCGGCGGCAGCGAGGGTCAGGAACGTCCTGCGCGAACTCATGCGCCAAGGTCGATACCGCGCCGATCCCGCGAGCGCAAACGATTCCAGTGAGGGCGCATTTCCGCCTTCCGAAATCGTGTGAGACCTGGCCAGAGACCTGGCCAGAAATCGTGTGAGACCTGGGAAGACCAGCCCCTGGTCACCCGCCGTGATGGTCGTACGTCCGCCAAGCGACGGATGCCCCCCAGGCACTTGATCCCCTACTCCAGCGCCCATGCGCACCACCCGCCTCGCCGTCGCCGCCCTGCTCTCGCTCACCGCCCTTGCCTGCGAGCGGCCCGATCACATCGAGATCGACCCGCGCATGCCGCGCCTGACCCGCAAGGGCGAGACGATGAAGCTGCACGGCAAGATGATGGACCGCAACGGCCGCATCTTCGCCACCGAGCGCGCCACCTGGACGACGCGCGATCCCTTCGTGGCCGCCGTCGATGACAGCGGCACCATCGCGGCGCTCTCCAGCGGGCACACCGAGATCACCGCGCACTGGAACGAGCTCTCGGCCACCGTGCCGGTCGAGATCGACCTGGTGGAGGCGGTGAAGTTCGAGAAGGACAACCTGGAGCTGAAGGCCGACGGCGACGCGGTGAAGCTGAACGTGACCGCGCTCGATCACCAGGGCCACGCGCAGAAGGACCGCGAGATCCACCTCGTGTCGCTGTCGCCGGACATCGCCCGCATCGACAGCGAGGGCAAGGTGTGGGGCCTCAAGGCGGGCGTGGCGCGCATCCAGGCGAAGATCGACGACAAGACGGCCGACGCGACGGTGACCGTCAAGTAGCCGCAGCTACCGCTTCCCGCCCTCCGCGAACGTCACCGTCAGCGGCACTTCCTTCCCCTCACGCACCACCACCGCCGTCACCGTCTGCCCGGGCTTGCTGGCGTTGAGCGCGAACATCAGCTCCTCCACCGAGCCGACGTCGTGCACGCCCAGCTTCACGAGCAGGTCCCCGCGCATGAGCCCGCCCTTCTCGGCCGGACCGCCCGCGCGCACGCCCGAGAGCAAGACGCCCCGCCGCGAGCCCGCAGGCAGCGGCGCGTAGTCCGGAATCGTCCCCAGCGAGGCCGCGAAGCTGCGGAAATCTCCCTGCGGCGCGGGCGCCGGCGCGCTCTTGTACGTGAGCCGCTGCTCGCGATTGGCCACCGCGAGGGCCAGCGCCTCCTCGACGCGCGCAGCCGCCGCGAGCCCGGCCGCGTTGATCTTGTCCGCGCTGTCCGACGGCCGGTGGTAGTCCGCGTGCGCGCCCGAGAACAGATGCACCACCGGCGCACCCGCCGCGTAGAACGGCATGTGATCGCTCGGGCCATACCCGTCACCGCCCAGCGTGCACTCGACGCGCGCGGCCGCGCAGGCCGCCGCCGCCAGCTCGCTCCACTCCGGCGCCGAATCGGTCCCCAGCACTGACAGTTGATTGCGGCGCATGCGGCCCACCATGTCCATGTTGAGCATCGCCACCACGTCGGTCATCTTCAGGCCCGCGGGCAGCTTCTTGGTGAACGCCGTCGAGCCGAGCACGCCGCGCTCCTCGCCCGAGAACGCGATCACCAGCACATCGCGCCGCAGCGCCTGCTGCTGCGACATCAGCACCCGCGCGGTCTCGAGCAGCGCCGCCGTGCCGCTCGCGTTGTCGTCCGCGCCGAGGTGCGGCTTGTGGCTGTCCGGCTCGAACGAGCCGTGCTCGCCGAGGCCCAGGTGGTCGTAGTGCGCGCCCACGATCACCACGCCGGGCAGCTTGTTCTCCGCGCCCGCCGGGATGCGCGCGACCACGTCGAACGCCTCCGCCTGCTCGACGTTCAGCTTCACGTTGGCGTGCGCGATGGTGTCCTTGATGCGCATGTTCAGCGGCCTCTTGCGCGCCGCCAGCGCAGCCAGCTTGTCGAAGTACGCCTGCATCGCCTCGCGCTTCACGATGAGCGCGGGGATGCCGACATCGCCCGTGCCGTCCGCGAGCACGCGCGGGAACACCGCCTCGTCCGGCAGCTTCCAATCCGCGGCCGCGCTCGCCGGCTTCTCGGGCAGATCGACGACGAGGATTCCGCTCGCGCCGTGCTCCTTGGCGACCCACGCCTTGTAGCGAAGATCACCGAGGCGCCGCTGCGCCGCCGGGTCCAGCTTGTCGCTCTGCGGGACGAAGCGGCGCACCACCACGATCTTTCCCTTCACGTCCAAGCCCGCGTAGTCGTCGAGGCCCTTCTCCTTGTCGGAGAGGCCGTAGCCCACGAACGCGAGCGCGCCCTTGATGTCGGCCGAGGCCGAGAACGAGAGCGCCGTGAACTGCTCGCTGGTGAGCGCCTTGCCGTCGAGCTCCAGAATCGTGGACATGTCCACGATCGCCTTCACCGGCACCTGGAACGGGTAGCGCATCGAGGGCGCCGCGCCGTCCTCCATCGCGAGCGGCGAGAGGCCAAGCTCGTTGAACCGCTGCTCGATGAACGCGCCCGCGTCGGCCAGGCCCTGGGTGCCCACGCCGCGTCCCTCACGCGCCGGATCGGCGAGCCAGCTCACGTCCGCGAGCACGTGATCCGCGGGCTGATCGATGAGCTCCGCGCGCACGTCGTCGTTCCACTTCGCCAGGAACACATCGGTCTCGCGCGAATCGGGCGGCGCCGCGCGGTTGCTCCCGAACGCGAGCAGCGTTCCGTCGGGCGAGAGCATGGGAAAGCCGTCGAAGCCCGGCGCGTGCGTGACCCGCTCGAGCCGCGCGCCGCTGACGTCGATGGCGAAGAGGTCGAACTCGCGCGACTTGGGATCTCCGTAGTTGCTGGAGAAGAGGATGCGCTTGCTGTCGTGCGAGAAGAAGGGCGCGAACGACGCGCTGTTCAGATACGTGACCTGCACCGGATCGCTGCCGTCCGCGTTCATGGTCCAGATCTCGAGCTTGGACGGCTTCACCAGGCCCTGCGCGAGCAGGTCCTTGTACTCCTCGAGGTCCTTCCCCTTGGGCCGCGACGCGCGCCAGACGATCTTGCTGCAGTCGCTGTTGAAGAACGCGCCGCCGTCGTAGCCGGGCTCGTGCGTGAGGCGCACCACGTTCTTGCCGTCCTTGTCCATCTTGTAGAGCTCGATGTCGCCGTCGCGCACGCTGGTGAAGACGATGGTGCCGTCCTTCGCGCACACGGTGGCCTCGGCGTCGTAGCCCTTGGTGTCGGTGAGGCGGCGCACGTTGGTGCCGTCCTTGTTGGCGCGGAAGATGTCGAAGCTGTCGTAGAGCGACCAGACGTAGCCCTTGCTGCGATCGGCCTTGGGCGGGCAAGCGGCGCCGCCGAGCTGCGTGGAGGCGTAGATGACCTCGTCGTCGCCGGGGAGGAAGTAGCTGCACGTCGTGGCGCCCTCGCCGTTCGAGACGGGGATCATCGCGGCCTGGCCCGCGGGCGCGCCTTCCTGGTTGGCCTGGTTCAAGAGCGCCTGCTCGAGCGGCAGGCGGTAGATGCGGTCGCACGTGTCACCCATCGGCCGTGACTGCAGGATCAATTCTTTGCCGCCGAAGGCCCAGTACGCCTCGGCGCTCTGTCCGGAGAACGTCAGCCGCTTCACATCGGTGAGGTGCGGCTCGTCGGCGCGGTCGAACGTCGGGGCCTTGGGCTGTGCGGGCGCGGCGGCCGTGTGCGCGACGGGCGCCGAGGAGCAAGCCGCAGTGGTGCAAGCGGTGAGGATGCCGATGGCGAACAGGGCCGGACAGTGAGGGCGGACGGTCATGGGGCGCTTCATATCCGAGATCGGCCTTTGTCTCATCCCGCCTCACGGCGGCATTCCGACGCACGCGGGCGAGCCGGCTCGGCCCGCTTGTGCCTCACCTGATTGAATCACTATGATTGCTTTTGATTCATGGAGGATCACATGGACACCAAGGTCGTCACCGCGCACGTCCCCATCGCGCTGAGCAAGAAGGTCGACGCGCTCGCAGGACGCATGGAGCGTTCGCGCGGCTGGATCCTCAAGCAGGCGCTCGCCGCCTGGGTCGATCAGGAGGAGGCGCGGCACAAGCTCACGCTGGAGGCGCTGGCGGAGGTCGATGCGGGCGCGCTGGTGAGCCAGGAGTCGATGGAGGCGTGGGCCGACGGCCTCGGCGCGGTGCGCAAGGCCTCCCGCAAGAGGAAGACGCGGTGAAGCTATGGTGGACCTCGAAGGCGCGCGACGATCTCGCGCGGCTCCATGAGTTCCTCGCGCCCGTGAACCCCCGCGCTGCCGCCAAGGCCGTCCGCGCGCTGACGCGTGTGCCGCGTGCCCTGGGAAAGAATCCGCGCATGGGCGAGCTGCTCGACGCGTACGCCCCGCGCGAGGTCCGGCGCCTCCTCGTAGGTCAGTATGAGCTGCGCTACGAGGTCCGCCTCCAGGAACAAGACGTCGTCGTCCTGCGCGTGTGGCACACGCGCGAACACAGGTGAGCCTCCGATGACCCTTCCCATGAAGCCCTCGATCGACGACGTCCGCATCCGCGAGATCCAAGAGCTCGCGCCGCCCGTGCAGCTCCTCTCCGAGATCCCCGCCAGCGAGGAGGTGGCCTCGCGCATCTTCGCGGCGCGCCAGGCCATCCACCGCGTGCTGCACGGCATGGACGATCGCCTGGTGGTGGTGATCGGACCCTGCTCCATCCACGACGTCGACGCGGCCAAGGAGTACGCGCTGCGCCTGCGTCACGAGGCGCGCAAGCACGAGGCCGATCTGCTGGTGCTCATGCGCGTGTACTTCGAGAAGCCGCGCACGACCGTGGGCTGGAAGGGCCTCATCAACGACCCGCGCCTCGACGGCAGCTTCCGCATCAACGAGGGCCTGCGCACCGCGCGGCGCTTGCTCGCCGACTTGAACGCGCTGGGCGTACCCTGCGCCACCGAGTTCCTCGACGTGATCACGCCGCAGTACACGGCCGACCTCATCTCCTGGGGCGCCATCGGCGCGCGCACCACTGAGTCGCAGGTGCACCGCGAATTGGCGAGCGGCCTCTCGTGTCCGGTCGGCTTCAAGAACGGCACCGACGGCGCCGTGCGCATCGCCGTGGACGCCATCCGCGCCGCGCAGACCCCGCACCACTTCCTCTCGGTCACCAAGGAGGGCCGCAGCGCGATCGTGTCCACCAACGGCAACGAGGACTGCCACGTGATCCTGCGCGGCGGCCGCGAGCCGAACTTCGACGCGCGCGGCGTGGAGACGGCGTGCAAGGAGCTGGCACAGGCTGGCCTCGCGGCGCGCCTGATGATCGACTGCTCGCACGCGAACTCGCAGAAGCAGTTCAAGAAGCAGCTCGACGCGGCCCAGGACATCGGCGCGCAACTGGCCGCGGGCGAGTCGCGCATCGTGGGCGTGATGGCGGAGTCGAACCTGGTGGAGGGCCGGCAGGATCTCGAGGGCGGCAAGCCGCTCGTGCGCGGCCAGAGCGTGACCGACGCGTGCCTCGGCTGGGAGGACTCGGCGGCGCTGCTCGAGCAGTTGGCGCAGGCCGTGCGCGCGCGGCGGCTCTCGCTGGCGCAGCGATGAGCGCGGTCCCTGATCGGCACACGGCTGAAGCGGGCGCTAGTCCCGCTTGAGCGTCTCGGCCGCGTGCACGGAGAGGCCCGCCTGCTTGGGATCGTCCGTCCAATAGAACGACTCGATCCGCACGAACTGGTCCGGCTCCAGGCACGACACGCGCTCGAGGCGCAGCGCGTGATCGCTCCCGCGCTCGAACGTCGCCACCTGGCAGCGGCGCCCGCCGAGCGTCTTCTGCTCTGCCGTGCCCAGCGGCGCCATGATCTTGTCGGGCTCGGCCTCGCGCTTCATCAGATCGCTGAACTGCTCGTCGAACTCGTCGGCCTTGATCGTGAGCGCGCCCACGATCACCACCGAGGTCAGCGAGGGCCCGTCGTCGAGCGAGCCGAAGGTGTAGTCGGCGCGCGTGGTGCCGTCATCGGGCGGCGCGCTGGCCTCCAGCTTCGCCTCGCCCGCGACGCTCGTGATCTCGAGTGACATCTTGGATGCGGTGAGCGCCTTGCGCGTGAACCGCGGCTTCCCCAAGAGGTCGAGCGCGCCGCCCAGAACGAGCGGCCAGACGAGGCACACGAAGAGCGCGCCCGCAGAGAGGCCCGCGAGCCCGCGCACGAGGCCCGTGTCCTCGCGCGTGGCGGGCTGATTGATGTCGCCGTCGATGCGCGGGAGGCCCATGAGCAGCATCGGCGCGGCCACCAGCGCCGCACCCACGAGACCGCCGCCGAGATGGCCCGCGAACGACACCTCGGGCCGGAACGAGTTGACGACGTTGAGCGCCAGGTTCGTCATCGCCGCCTTCTGCAGCCCGGGCAGCGCAGAGGTCGGCAAGAGCCCGCGCGGCTTGAAGGCGATCACGGCCTCCGCCGCGAGCATCCCCCAGATCGCGCCCGACGCGCCCGCCGTGATGGGCGCGCTGCCCACGAGCCACACCATCGCGCCGCCGCCGAGCGCGGAGAGCGCGTAGATGACGAGGAAGCGCCGCGTTCCCAAGAGCCCCTCGAGGAAGAGGCCGATGGCGAAGAGCACGTAGGTGTTGAGCAGCCAGTGCATGAAGCCGACGTGCAGGAACGAGTAGCTCAACAGCCGCCACGGCTCGTGCTTCACCCGCTCCGGCATCACCGCGCCCAGCCGCGCCAGCACCGCCACGCGATCGCTGCCGCCCAGCAGGTACTCGAGCCCGAACATGAGCGTGATCACGATCGCGAGCGTGATGGTCGCGTAGGGCGGGTTCTGCTTCTGCCGCTCCAGATGCCGCGCCACCTCGACATCCGGCGCCGGCGCCTGCACACCCGCGAGCCTCGCCTCGGCGTTCGCGATCGCCTCCGCGCTCAGCGCGTCCTTCGAGGCCGCAGCCACCTCACCGCCGAAGAACGATGGCGAGCGGAACAACTGTCCGATCGGCCCCGGCCCGACCACGAAGCTCTTGCTCTTCCACGCCGTGCCGTCGTCGGCGAGGTGATGCTGGACCACGTCGCCCGGCACCAGGAACGGCATCGCCTGCTTGAGCAGCTTGCGCGCCGCGCGCGACCCGCCGATGAGCGCGACCTCCATCGAGCCGAACGGCTGCTTGAGCCGCTCGCGCAGCCAGAGGAGGAGCTCGCCCTCCTCGTTGGCCGTGTGCCGCAGCATCACCTGATGCTTGCCCTTCGACGACACCAGCACCACGCGGTCGGGCTCGGCCAGCTCCACGCGCGCCTGCGGATCCGCGGTCAGCACCCGCGTCACGAACTTCTCGAAGGGCCCCTGCTCAGCCAGCATTGTGCGCTCCTGGACAGTCGCGAACGCGTGCAGATAGCAGATCGCCATCCGCACCTTCACCCGCCGGTCGTCCGAGGGGATTCGGCTCGCCGCCCCCGCACTTCCACGGACATCGCGCAACCACTTTGCAGGCCGCTCGCGCGCCTATCCGGTCATTTGCAGGAGCTCTGGGATCGCGCGGCCTACCTCTTCCGCCACGCGCACCAGCATCGGCTCCGCCTCGGTCCACCGGCACGAGATCGCCGCCGTCTCCAGCTCGCCCGCCGCCTCGGCCAGGCTGGTGGCCCCCAGGTTCCGCGCCGCGCCCACCAACGCGTGCGCGTTCGCGTGCAGCCCGGCGCAGTCGCGCGTCTCCTCGGCCTTGCGCAGGCTGTCCAAGAGCCGCGGGAGCTTCTTGGCGAACATGCCCGCCACCTTCGACAACAGCTTGCGATCGCCGTCCACCGTCTGCAGCGCGCGTTCGTGATCGATGGGACCGCACGCCTCCGTTGCATCGCTCTTCGCCGCCGTCACCTGCGGCTGCCCCTGCGCGAACCGCGCGATGGTCGCGTTCACCGTGCTCCAGTTGAGCGGCTTGGTCAGATAGCCGTCCATCCCGGCCGCGAGGCACCGCTCCTTGTCGCCCTTCATCGCGTGCGCCGTGAGCGCCACGATCGCGGTCCGCCGCTGCCCGCCGGCCTCGCGCTCGCGCACGAGCCGCGTGGCCTCGAACCCGCCCATCGACGGCATCTGCACGTCCATGAGCACGAGGTCCCACGTCTCGTTGGCGATGAGCGCCGCCGCCTCGTGCCCGTTGTCCACCAGCCGCACCTCGTGCCCCTGGTGCTCGAGCCGCCGCCGGATGATCTCCTGGTTCACCTCGTTGTCCTCGGCCACCAGGATGCGCAAGCGCGGCCCGGCCGGTGCCTTGGGCGCCATCGCCACCACCTGCTGCGCGGGCGTCGGCCGCTCCCCGCCCAGCGCGCGCAGGATCGCCTCGAGCAGCTCGTCGCCGATCGCGGGCTTCGAGATCGCCACCACGTCCGCCGGGAGGCCCGCCTTCTTGGGCATCACGTCCGAGGTGGCCAGCACCATGCGCACGTTGTCCAGCGCCGCGCGCCCGCGCACGAGCGCGATGAGCGCCGGACCATCCGGCTCCTGCATGCAGCCGTCGATGATGGCGAGCTGATACGGCACGCCCTCGGCCGCCGCGCGCTCGAGCTCGTTGAGCCCGGCCTCGCCATCGGCCGACGCGGTGACATCGAGGCCCCAGCGCGTGAGCATCCCGCGGAAGGCCTCGCGGTTGGTGGCGTTGTCGTCCACCACCAGCACCCGCTTCCCGCGCAGCTCGATCGGCGCCACCTTGCGGCGCGGTGCCCTGCGCGCGAGCCCCACCTTCACCGTGAAGCGGAAGCAGCTCCCGCGGCCCGGCCCGCTCTCCAGGCTGATCGACCCGCCCATCAGCGCCACCAGCCGCGACGAGATGGTCAGGCCCAGCCCGGTGCCGCCGTACTTGCGCGTGGTCGACGCGTCGGCCTGTGAGAACGCGTCGAACACCAGCTTCTGCTTGTCGAGCGGGATCCCGATGCCCGTGTCCGTCACCGCGAACGAGAGCGTCAGCTCGCGCCCCGTCGCCTGCGCCACCTTGACCCGCAGCGTGACCTCGCCGTGCTCGGTGAACTTGAGCGCGTTGCCGATGAGGTTGTTCAGGATCTGCCGCAGCCGTCCCGCGTCGCCGCGCAGCCCGTCGGGCACCTCCGGGCCGATCACCACGCCGAGCTGCAGCTTCTTCTCGTGCGCGCGCACGGCCAGCGTGCGCAGCATCGGCTCCAGCGTCTCCACCAGCGAGAAGTCCTCGTCGTCGACCTCCATCTTGCCCGCGTCGATCTTCGAGAAGTCGAGGATGTCGTCGATGATCGCGAGCAGGTTGTCCGCGGACACCTTGACCAGGTTGATGTAGCGCCGCTGGTCCGGCTGCAGCTCAGTGTCGAGCGCGAGGCGCGTCATGCCCATGATGCCGTTCATGGGCGTGCGGATCTCGTGGCTCATGTTGGCGAGGAAGTCGCTCTTGGCCTGGTTCGCCGACTCGGCCGCCTCCTTGGCGCGGCGCAGCTCCTCGCCCGCATCCTTGAGGCTGGACACGTCGGTGCGCAGGCTGACCACGCCGCCGTCGGCCGCGCGCGTGTCCGTGATGCGGATCCAGCGACGTCCGACCTGCTTGACGAT
>JAFEBC010000541.1 GCA_018266095.1 Deltaproteobacteria bacterium | reverse complement strand
GGGTCCATGGGCTTGAGCTCGCGGGCGTCGGCCTCGCCCACGCTGACCCAGCCTTCGAGGCCGGCGGCGTGGACGTTGGCTTGGGCGGCGGCGACGGCTTCCTTGCTGCGGTCGGTGGCGCGGATCTCGGGGATGCCGGCGTCGAGGCGCTGCTTGGCGCGCTCGTTCAGCTCTTCGCGCAGCCTTGCGAGTGACTTCGCGTCGGCGTCCTTGGTGCGCGGCCAGCGCTCGCACGCGAGGGGGCGGTTGAGGTTCGGGGCGACGCCGATGGCCATGCCGGCGGCCTCGATGGCGAGCGTGCCGGAGCCGCACACGGGGTCGTGGAAGGGGCGCTGCAGGTCCCAGCCGGAGAGGCGGATGACGGCGGCGGCGAGCGCTTCGCGCAGGGGCGCTTCGGTGGTGCGCACGCGGTAGCCGCGGTCGCTGAGGAGGCCGCCGGCGAGGTCGATGGACACCGAGCACTTGCCGTCGCCGAGGTGCACGATGACGAGCACGTCGGGCTCGTGCGGGTTCACGTCGGGCCGGTTCCCGCGCGCGTCGCGCAGCACGTCGACGATGGCGTCCTTGGTCTTGAGGCCCACGAACTGCGTGTGCTCGAGGCCCTTCTGCTTGCCTCCCGCGCTCACCGCAAACGTCAGGCCCTCGGGCAACCACTCGCTCCACGGCAGCGTGCGCATGCCCGCGTAGAGCTCGTCGGCGTTGGTGCAGGGGAACTCGCCCACCGGCTCGAGCACGCGCAGGGCGCAGCGCAGGTCGAGCACCGCGCGCAGAGCCGTCTCGCGCGTCCCGGTGAACCGCACCAGGCCGGGCCGTGAGCGGATGCCCTTGGCGCCCAGCGCCGACAGCTCGGATTCGAGCGCACGCTCCGCGCCGCGGGGACAAGTGGCGAGCCAGGATCGGAAGTCCATGGGCTCCGTGTACCTCATCGCGACGCGGTTGCGCACGCGCCGTCCCTGGCCGCGTGCGCAGACCGCCCTGCTCCACTCTCGCGCCGCCGCTGCTGCTGCGACGGGCGCGCTACTTCTGCGAGGCCATCGTCGCACCCAAGAGCCGCAGCTCCGCGATGGCCTCATCCAGCTTGCCGAGCAGCTTCGGATCGCTCGGCGCCTCGCTCCGCTCCTCGCCCTGCGGCGGGTCCAGCGCCTTCGCCGACATCGCCGGGCCGACCATCATCACCATCGCGCCGATGGCCTTCCCGGCTTGCGTCACCGGGAAGATGTTCGCGTAGCCCACCGACAGCGACGTGGCGATGTAGTGCAGCGCGTCCAGGTACGTCTTCACCGCGGGGTTGAACGGCTCCTCGACCAGGTAGAACGCGGCCGCGCTCTGCGTGACGAACTCGGTGAGGCGGTCGAGATTGGTGCGCGTATTCGTCGCCGTCGTCATCGAAGTCCTCCTCTCTTGGCGTGAGCAACAACCCGCGGGCCCGTCCCCCCACTGCGGACCCGCGGTCCTGCGACCTCGACTACTCCTGCACCGCCGCCACCTTCCGCGCCGTGGGCGGGCGCGGCGTGGCCACCGGCATCTGCGCCTGCGGCTGCGGCACCGGCGTCACCGGCACCACCTCCGCGAGCAGCTCCTGCAGCGGCTTCTGGTCGGCGAACTTCAGCGCGTCCTTCAGCATCGGCATCACCGCCGAGGTCTCGAGGATGGTCTTCATCATCGGCCCCAGCGCGCCGCCCAGCATCGAGCTCGCGCCGCCCTGCGCCTCGCCGCCCTGCCCCATCCCGCCGCCGAGCTGCAGCACCTTGAACTCGGTGATCTTCTCCGCGGGCTTCACCAGCTCGCGGACGATCTCCGGCCCCTTGCGCACCAGCTCCAGCGCCAACTCTTGCAACAGGATGTCGCGGCTCTTCGCGTTCTGCGCCGCCACCTTCTCGCGCAGCACCTCCGCCTCCTTGAGGCCCGCCTCACGGTTGGCCTCCGCGATGCCCACGATCCACTCCGCCTCGACCTTCTTCTGGTACGCCGCCACGTCGGCCTCGATGCGCTGGCGCTCGCTCTCCTGCTCGGCCAGCACCACCGTCACCTTCTTCTCGCGCTCGGCCTCCGCGACCTTCTGCACCGTCAGCACCTCCTGCGACGCCTTCTCCCGCAGCGCCAGCGCCTGCGCCCGCTGCGCCTCGGCCTCCGCGCTCTGCTTGGCCTTCAGGGTCAGCGTGATCTGCTTGTCGACTTGCGCGGCCTCGATGGTCTTCTGCTTGTCCACCTGCGCCGCCTCGATCGACTTCTGCTTGTCGATCTCCGCCGCCTGCTCGGCCTTCTCCTTCTTGGCCTTCTCCAGCGCGATGGTCGCCTGGCGCTGCAGATCGCGCGTCTGCACCGCCTCCTGCTTGGCCAGCTCGGCCTTGATGGCCGCCTCCTCTTCCCGCGCCTTGCCCTCGCGCATCAGGCGATCCTGCGTCGCCACGTTGATCTCCTGCTCGCGCGCGATCTCGGCCGTGCGCTCCGCCTCCTCCTGCACCTTGCGCTTCACGGAGATGTTCTTCGCCACTACCGTGTTCGTCACCGTCTCGCGGCCGCTCGCGCCGAAGATGTCGTCTGCGCGCATCTCCGACAGCGGCGTCTGCGCCAGCTCCGTGATCGTCACGCTCTCCAGCGTGAACCCGTTGCGGCCCAGGTCCTCGCGTAGCGCCTTGCTCACCTCCTGCGCGAAGTGCTCACGGTTCATGTGCAGGGCCAGGAAGTCGCTCTGCGCCGCCACCCCGCGCAGCGCGCCGACGAGCTTGGGCTCGAGCAGCTCCTGCGCCTTGTGACGGATCGCCTGCGACGACGCGTGCCCCTCGTCGATGCCGATGGTGCGCGCTGCCTTCTTCACGTCCTCCTCCGCCGGCTCGACGCGGATGTAGAACTCGGCCGACAGGTTGGTGCTGATGAAGTCCTGCGTGACCAGCGCGTCGTGCCCGGCGCGCCGGATGGTGAGCCCGATCGTCGTCAAGGACAGCGTCGAGCTGCGGTGGAGCACCGGGACGATCCAGCACGCGCGCCCGATGAAGACGTCGGTGCTGGAGCGACCGATGCGGATGATGGCCTCGCTCGGGCTGGGCCTCTTCAAGAACCTCGCCATCGCGCTCAGGAAGAAGAAGAACGAGAGCGCGATCGCGGTCACGAGGCCGATCGCGAGCTGCCAGATTTCGATGTTCGCAAACATGATGGACTCCAGGGTTCGTGTCACTGCCTGCGGCGCTCGAGGCAACAGCGCTCCTGCACGCACGATTCGTGTGCGTCCTCGAATGCCGCGCTCCTGCTTCCGTGCGCGCTGACTCCTTAAGGCTGCGCGCTCGCCGGATCGGATCTCACATCGTCCTCTCCCTCTGCCGCGTCGCCGGGTCCGTCCCGTGCTGCTCCTCGGGCAACGACAGGCCTGCGGCCGTGAACAGCTCCTTCACTTCGTCGAACTCCGTCAGCACCACGCGCGTGCCCTGAGAGAGCGGCGTGTCGCCTGCGTGCAGCCGCGCGTGGACGATCAGCTCTTCGCCGCGTGAGTCGCGCACGCGGATCTCGCCGAAGTCCGCGTCCAGCCGCGCGCTCGCGACCACGCCCGGCGCGCCCAAGAGCTCACGCTTGCGGGCCGAGCCGCGATTCGACATGTCGACGAACCGTGACGCGAACCGCGTGGTCATGCGCGTGATCACCGCGGCCAGCCCGAGCGACGCCACCGTCGAGAGCGGGAAGGCCAGGCCCGGATAGCTGTGCGCGTTCACGTCCCAGATGATCTTGTTCATGAACAGCCCTCCGAAGCCTGCGGAGACGAAGAGGCTCAAGCCGACCACCATGAACGGCGCGCGCCCCACGCCGAGGAAGCCGGCCACCTGCGCGCCCACCGATGGACCACCGTCGACGTCGTGCTCTGCGTCGTGATCGGCGTCCGAATCCGCGTCGTGATCGAGCTCCTGCTCGCCGTCGACGTCCGATTCGGGGATGCCGTCGCCGTCGAGATCGAGGTCGTGATCGACGCCGGCGTCCACGTCTGCGTCGTGGCCCACGAGGCCCGCGGTCTGCAGCGCGAAGTACACGCCGACGAGCCCGAGCATCACGAGCGACGGCAGGTTCCACCAATGGTTGAGAAACGCCCAGAACGACATGGCGCACCTCCGTGCATCGACGGCGCCTCCTGGACGCGCACCCGCGCGCCGATCGGCGTCATTGCATCAAGTGATTCGGTTCACGCACCCGCGGCCTCTCACGGCGCAGATGCGACGCGCTCCTATACGGGCGCGGCTCCTGCGAACGTGCGCAGCGGGAACGATTTGAAGTGTCTCGTGTCCATGGCGCGATCTACGCCCTCTCCTGGCGGCTATTTCGCCCCAGCGGGAGCCCGCAACCAACCGACACCACTGGCATTTCGTCAACCGCGACAGCCTGCCACAGGCGACGATTTCGCCTCACGAAATGCCCCTCCGGCACAAGCTGTCAGACCCCCTGTGTAGTGTGACCAGCATGGCGCTCTCCCCACGTCAGCAGCAGGCGTTCGTCCGCTCCGTCGAGCTCGTGCGCGACAAGGTCGCGAGCTTCGACCGCTATCCGTTCAACATCCCCGCGGTGCGCCACTTGAGCGCGCTGGAGCTGCATCCGGGCGTGACCTTCCTCGTGGGCGAGAACGGCAGCGGCAAGTCCACGCTCATCGAGGCCATCGCCGTGGCCATGGGCTTCAACGCCGAGGGCGGGAGCCAGAACTTCCGCTTCGGTACGCGCGCGTCGCACTCGGACCTGCACCAGGCGCTGCGCATCGTGCGCGGGCTCAAGCGGCCCAAGCGCGGGTTCTTCCTGCGCGCGGAGAGCCTGTTCAACGTGGCCACCGAGATCGAGCGCCTCGGGCCGCAGGTGAGCGCGGGCTATGGCGACCGCAGCCTGCACGAGCAGTCGCACGGCGAGTCGTTTCTGGCCATCGTGAACAACCGCTTCCACGCCGACGGCTTCTACGTGCTCGACGAGCCCGAGGCCGCGCTCTCGCCGCAGCGCCAGCTCGCGCTGCTCGTGGCCATCCACGGGCTCGTGCAGGCGCGGTGTCAGTTCGTGATCGCGACGCACTCGCCGCTCCTGCTCGCGTATCCGGGCGCGCAGCTCTACCTGCTGGGCGCGGAGGGGCTCACCCAGACGACGTACGAGGAGACCGAGCACTACTCGCTCACGCGCGACTTCCTGATGGATCCGAAGCGCTATCTGGCGCGGCTGCTCGCGGATTGAAGCGCCTGGAGGCTCAGTGGTGCTCGCCGGGAGAGGCGCCGATCCGCTTCTCGATGCGCGAGTCCGGGACGAGCCAGAGGATCGCCACCAGCACGTAGAGAATGGCGGCGAACGACGGCAGGCGGAACGACGCAGCGATGGCGGCCGCGTAGATGACCATCGAGGCGATGCCCTTCCCGTCGCGCCCGATGGCCTCGGCGAGCGTCGAGTGCTGGCCCTGCGCGCGGATGAGCACGCGCGAGAGGATGTAGTAGGCGACGCCGCACATGAGCAGGAGGACGCCGTAGAGCGCGACGGGCCGCGGGCCGAAGTGGTTCTCGCCCATCCACGAGGTTCCGAACGGTACGAGCGAGAGCCAGAAGAGGAGGTGCAGGTTGGCCCAGAGGACGCCGCCGGAGACCTTGTTCACCGACTGCATCAGGTGGTGGTGGTTGTTCCAGTAGATGCCCACGTAGACGAACGAGAGCACGTAGCTGCAGAACACCGGCAGCATCGGCGCGAGCGTGGTGAAGTCGTCGCCGTGCGGGACCTTCAGCTCCAGCACCATGATGGTGATGATGATGGCGATGACGCCGTCGCTGAACGCTTCGAGCCGTCCCTTGTGCATGCGCGCAGTGTAGACGCTGTGCGTGCTAGCGGGCCATCTCGCCGTCGACGGCCTCGTCCTCAAGGCCCAGGCGTCCCTCGAGCTGCTGCTCGAAGAAGAAGGCGAGCTCGGGCGTGGCGAGGCCGCTCAAGACCTGCTTGGAGCTGCCGTTGGGGAGGCGCGCGTGGAGCTGGTACGAGTAGCTCGTGGTCTTGCCGCGCGAGATGCGCTCCTTGACCCAGAGCTGGCGCACGTCGGCGGTGTCGAGCTCCACCTGGCCCGGCCAGGGCATCGGGTGGTGGCGCACGCGCAGGCGCTGGCCGTCGACGCTGACGTCGGTGCGGTTCAGGAACATGCAGATGGCCGCGTAGCCGACGAAGAGGCCCACCGCGATGTGCAGCGAGCCGAAGAGGAGCACCGGCTTGGGCGCGGGGCCGCTCAAGATCGAGGAGATGAAGAGGACGAGCGCGCCGTTCCAGAAGGCGGCGAAGAAGAGCAGGAACCACGCGCCGAAGGAGTACCAGCGGCGCGTGAGGGTGAAGACGGCGCCCGTGTCGTCGATGGTGATCGAATCGGGTCGCTGGACCTGCGGGCGCGGCTTGGGGCGTTCGGAGCGGTCGGTGAACACGCAGGTCACGCTAGCACGCGCGGTCTGGCCCGCGCTGGGCCCTCGGCATCCGGCGATGGCCATGCGACACTCTGGACGGGAGGTCGTCATGGGGGAGCAGCGCTCGACGCCAGAAGATTTCGGAGAGGTCTTCAAGCAGTTCATGCGCCAGCAGACGCAGCCGGCCTCGCCCTCCGAGTCCGTGGTGGCGCAACTTCTGCGGCGGCACTTCGAGGCCGACCCCGCGAAGCTGCCGGTCGTGGCGCAGGAGTTCAAGCTCAACGACCATCCAAACCTGCAAGTCGCGCTGGACAACTACATCGCGACGCCGGGTGTGACGTGGTCGCTGCGCGGCTTCAGCAGCGATCGGCCGCAGTTCGGAGGGCACTCGCTGAGCGACCTGCTCATGCCGCCATCGAACGGCCTGATCGGCAGCGATGGGGCAGCCGTCGAAGGGCCGGTCAAGTACCGCAGCGTGACGCTGGCCTCGGACCGGGTGGTGACCTGCGTCGAGGGCGGTCTCTTCCTCTGTCACGAGGCCAGCCGGCGCCTCGCGCTGTGGATCCGCATGTCAGACCACTACATCACCAAGCTCGCCATCGAGGTGATGGCGCCCGAGCGGGAGACGGCAGAGACCTTCCTCGCCGAGCTCCGCGATTCGATGCGGAAGCGCAACGTGTACCGCGGTCGCGTGCTCACGCTGGATCAGCGCCGCGACGGCAACATCGCCATCGTTCCGCGGGCGCTCCCGAAGGTCACGCGCCAGGACATCATCCTGCCGGAGGGGCTGCTCGATCGCATCGAGCGGCAGACGGTCCGCTTCTCGCTGCACGCGCCGAAGCTCCTCGCCGCGGGACGTCACCTGAGGCGCGGCATCCTCCTGCATGGCGCGCCGGGGACAGGCAAGACCCTGACGGCGATGTACCTGGCCTCCGAGATGGCCGGGCGCACGGTGCTGGTCGTCACCGGGCGCGGGATGGGGCTCATCGAAGAGGTGGGCGCGATGGCCCGTGCGCTGCAACCGGCGACGGTGGTGGTGGAGGACGTGGACCTGATCGCGGGGGAGCGCTCGCAGCAGGCCGTGTGCAACAACGGCGTGCTCTTCGAGCTGCTCAACGAGATGGACGGCCTGGGCTCCGACGCAGACGTCTTGTTCCTTCTCACGACCAACCGGCCGGACATGCTGGAGCCCGCGCTGGCGGCGCGTCCGGGCCGAGTGGACATGGCGCTCGAGGTGCCGCTCCCTGACGTCGAGTGCCGGAGGCGACTGTTCGCGCTCTACGGCCGCGGCCTGCGCTTCGAGGTGCAGCAGCTCGAAGGCTTCGTGGAGCGCACGCAAGGCGTGAGCGCGGCCTTCATCCGCGAGCTGGTGCGCAAGGCGGCGCTCGCGGCCGCGGACGAGCGCGACGAGCTGGTGGTCGAGGATCGACACCTCGACGAGGCCCTGCACGAGCTCCTGGTTGAAGGCGGCGGACTCACACGCAGTCTGTTGGGCGCCGCTGCGTCGAGGCCCTGACGATGGGCGCGCAATGGAGGCACCGCCCGGATTCGAACCGGGGAATGAGGGATTTGCAGTCCCTTGCCTTACCAACTTGGCGACGGTGCCCTGTGCTGCGCGCGGAGCAGACTGACGCTCCGAGTGGGGCCGCGTGAGGTACCGCGCTTCACGGGCGACGTCAAGACGATTGCTTGAGCAAGAGCCCGAGGGCGGCGAGGGCGAGGATGACCGCGACGACGATCACCAGCGTGCGGCCGGGCGCGCCGGACTTGGGGGCCTCGGCGTCGGCGAACCATTCGGTCGAGGCCGGGCGGCGGGGGCGCGGCGGGTTGGAGAGCTCGATCACGGGCGGGGGTGTGGCCGAGGGCGCGGGGGCGGGTGGCTGGGAGTTGGCGTTGGCGCGTGCGGGAGCGTCGGCGTTGGCGTAGGCGTTGGCGTCGGCGTTGGCGTCGGCGTTGGCGTTGGCGTTGGCGTTCGCGTTGGTGTCGGCGTTGGCGTTCGCGTTGGTGTCGGCGTTGGCGTTCGCGTTGGCGTTGGCGTCCGCGGTCCCGTTGGCGTCCGCGGTCCCGTTGGCGTCCGCGTTGGCGTGGGCGTTCGCGTCTGCGCCCCCCGCGCGCTGGACGTCTGCCTGCGCGCCCGGCGGAGCGACCACCTCGGGGAGGACTGGATCCGTACGCACCGCGATCGGCTTGGCCCTCTCCGACAGCGCGAACGGCTCGGGGACGAACGGCGTCAGCACCGGTGCGTTCGTCACCGGCGCGGCGCCTGCGGGAGCCGCCGCGATCGGCGGGGGCTCGGCGGCGATCGCGTGCGCGAGGGCTGCGACGGACTCCTTTGGCGTCGGGTGCGGCGCGGGGGGTGCGGGGACCGGCGACGCGGTCGGCGCGGCCTCGGACGCGGTCGGCCCGGGCTCGGAAGCGGCGGGCTCGGAAGCGGCGGGCTCGGACGCGGCGGGCTCGGACGCGGCGGGCGCGGGTTCAGCCTGGGAGGCCAAGGCCTCCGCCGGGAGCGGCTCAGTGTGCGCGGGCGCCCCGGGCTCGTCGCTCACCTCGGTGAACGGCGGCGGCACCGGCGGCGGCGCGTGCTCGTCGAACACAGGCAGCTTCGCGTCGGGGACTGTGCGCTCCTCCTGCAGCACCTCGAAGCCCTGCGCGTGCGGGTCGGTGTCCTCGCGCGGGTGCGGCTGCAGGTCGACGATGGGCCGCAGCTCGTCGACCGCCTCGACCGCCACCCAGCCCGGCCAGCCGTCGTGCCACACCAGGCTCGACGCGGTGAGCTGACCGCGCGCGCGCAGACCCTGCAGGCCCGCGAACGAGAGCGGGCCCACCTGACGGCCCTGCACGCCGGCGAACCAGATGGCGTCGGGCCGGCCCTCGCGCGAGGACTCCTGCGTCTTCTTCTGCTGCGACAGATCGCGCTCGGCGTCGATGCGCGCGCGCATCTCGCCCACGTCGTAGCGGCGCGTGGGCACGCGATCAGAGTGCAGCTCGACGACATCCGCGCTCGCCTCCATCGGCGAACCGCAGGCAGGGCACTTGAGCTCCTTGGGAGCCGCGGCGCCGGCAGCCGTCTGGAACGTGGCCTGGCAGGTCTGACAGGAGAAGCGCATCCGCCCTCGTCTCGCATCGGAAGGAGCTTCGGGTCCAGCATACGCTAAGCTCTCGCGCCATGCGTTCGATTCTGTTCATCCTGGTGGTGGTGGGCGCGGTCACGCTGAGCTGCGAGACGAGCGCGGCGGCGGACACGAAGGCGCCGAAGCAGGCGCCCGCGAAGGCTCCGGCTTCGAGCGCTCCGGCGAACCCTGCTGCGTCCTCCAGCCCGCCTGCTGCGGCCTCGAGCACCTCAACGGCTTCGAGCACCGCCGCGGCCTCGACCACATCCGCGGCCTCGAGCACGCCCAAAGCCACCGTGCCTCCCGCGCCTGGAAAGCCGGACGACGACACGCCTCCCCCGCTCGAGCTCCCGCGCGGCCAGGTGGCCTTCGAGACGCCGCGCGGCCGCTGGACCGTCGACGTCGAGGTGGCCGCCAGCGAGGAGGCGCGCGCGCGGGGCCTGATGTTCCGGCCGGTGCTGGACCCCGACGCGGGAATGCTCTTCGTGTTCGAAGAGACGCGCCAGCACGGCTTCTGGATGCACAACACGCTCATCGGCCTCGACATGGTCTTCCTCGACGAGGATCGCAACGTGGTCGGCATCGTGGCCCGCGCGCGGCCGCACGACGACACGCCGGTGGGCGTGCGCAGGCCTTCGCGCTACTGCATCGAGTTGAACGCCGGCGCAGCCGAGGCGCACGGCGTGATCCCGGGCGTGCACGTGGACTTCGTGGCCGCGCAGAAGTGACGGCAGCTTCAGCCGCCGCGCCGACCCTCGACCACGCACCGCAGGCGCGCCTACTGCTTGAGCAGCGCGGCCGCGACCTCGGGCCCGAGGCTCTCTTCCATCAGCCGCACGACCAGCGACTCGAACTCCCCGCGCGCCGCGTCGTCGGCGAAGACGAAGCGGATGCCCATGCCCGCCTCCTCGCCTTCCTTGCCCGCGGCCTGCTCGGGCGTCATCGTCCACGTGACCTCGCCCGTGAGCTGCACCGGCTCAGACAGCGCCGGCACCGAGAGCGCGAACACGAACTGCGTCTTGATGGGCAGCGGCCGCGCCGTCTTGATGAAGGTGCCGCCCTTGGAGATGTTCTTGGTGTAGTCGGCGAAGAACGAGTTCATCCGCTCGTAGTCGACGCGCAGGCGGATGGGCGCGCGCGCGCTGGTGCGGTTGTCGGCCGGGTTCGGCTTGGCATCGGCTTCGTCGACGTTCGCCATGAGGTCGTGAGAGCATGACAGGCGGATGGGTCCTCTCGCAAGTTTGAAGGCGCGCCTCGGCGGCTTGCCGCGGGCCGTGCTGTTGCACCTCCTGCTGGTCGTGCTCGTGCCGGTCGCGGTCGCGTTCGCGCCGCTGGCGGACCACCTGAGCTACGAGTTCGCCGAGTTGATGGCGCTCGTGTTCGGCAGCACCGGCGGCGCGGTCGGGCTCCTCGTGGGCCGCCGATCGCTCCTCGCAGGGTCCAGTCTCCCTGCGCCCGGCCTCCGAGGGCTCAGTCCAGCGCGCGCGGCCTCGTTCCCCGCGCTGCGCGTCACGCTCGGGTCGCTCGCCGTTCCGGTGGCGCTCATCCTGCTCAACGGCCTGCGCAGGCCCGTGTGCGATCCGCTCGCGGGCCTCGCGATGTACGTGGTCCTGGTGGTGCCCTCGGCGCTGCTCTCGCTCGCGCTCGGCCGGCTGTGTGCGCTCCTCTGGCCGCGGCGGGCGGGGCTCTTGTACGCGCTCGTCGCGCTGGTCTCGCTCGCGGACACGCTCGCGCCCGTGCTCGCCGGGCCGCAGGTCTTCGCGCACAACCACTTGCTCGGGCTCTATCCGGGGCCCATCTACGACGAGGCGATCGCGCTCACGCCCGCGATCCTCCGCTTCCGCCTGATCACGCTCGCGCTGGCGCTCGTGTGCGCGCTCGTCCCTTGGGTGCGTCCGCTGTGGCGCGAGCGCGGATTCGGGCTGTGGCCCAGGCTGCTCGCGGCCAAGATCGTCCTCGTGGCCCTGGCGGCCCTGCTCGGGGCGCACCTCGTGTCGAAGCCGCTGCGTCCCACCATCGCCGATCTCGACGAGGCGCTCGGCGGGCGCATCGAGACGGCGCACCTCATCCTGCACTTCCCGCGCGAGAAGTCCGGCCTGGAGCGCACGCTGATGGTGCGCGACGCCGAAGCGAGCGTCACGGCCGTGCTGGAGTTCTTCGCGCTGCCCGCCGGGCCGCTGCACAAGGTGGACGTGTTCCTCTATCACTCCGCCGAGGAGAAGCAGCGGCTCATCGGCGCGGCCGACACGAGCTTCGCCAAGCCGTGGCTGCACGAGGTGCACACCAACGACGCGCCCGCGCCGCATCCGGTGCTGCGGCACGAGCTGGTGCACGCGTTCGGCGCCGAGGTCTCGCACACCCCCTTCGGCGTGCCCGGCCGGCTGGGCGGGCTCGTCCCCGACATGGCCTTCATCGAGGGCCTCGCGGTCGCGGGCGATTTCCCCTGGGGCGAGGGCACCATCCACGAGGAGACGGCGGCCATGCGCGCGCAGGGCAGGCTGCCTGACCTCGTGCAGTTGTTCTCGCCCGGACGCTTCTACGGCGAGTCGGGCGCCCGCGCCTACACCGCGGCCGGTTCCCTCTTGCGCTTCCTCTGGGAGACGCGCGGCCCGGCGGCGCTGGCGCGTGCGTACGCCTCGCCGCAGGGGATCGCGGTGCTCGGCCCGCTCGACCAGCTCGTCGCCGGGCACGCGAAGTTCCTCGACACGATCCAGGTGCCGCCCAACGTCGCCTCGAACGCGTCCCTGCGCTTCGCGGCGCCCGCCATCGTGCACAAGAGATGTCCGCACGAGGTCGCCGATCTCGAGCGCCGCGCCGCGCAGGCCGCGAACCGGGGAGACAGCGAGGCCGCGCTGGCGCTCTTCGAGCAGTGCGTGGCCCTGGAGCCCGACGATCC
>JAFEBC010000540.1 GCA_018266095.1 Deltaproteobacteria bacterium | reverse complement strand
CGCGCGCTCGACGAGCTGTTCGCGAGCGCAGCGTGGCAGGGGCTGCCGCCGCTGAAGACGCGCTTCGGCCTGCACACGGGCGAGGCCCTGGTGGGCCACTTCGGCACCGACGAGCGCCTCGCGTACACCGCGCTGGGCGACAGCGTGAACCTCTCTGCGCGCCTGGAGGGCCTGTGCAAGTCCTACGGCGTGACCGTGCTCGTCAGCGAGAGCGTGGCCGAGGCCGCGCGCGAGGCCTTCGTGTTCCGCCTCGTCGATCGCGTGGCGGTGAAGGGCAAGCTCAAGGGCGTCAACGTGTACGAGCTGGTGGGAGAGCGCACCGCGTCAACCGCTGTGGTCGAGCTGCACCAGACGTACGAGCGCGCGTTCGCGGCCTACGAGAACCGCGACTTCGAGGGCGCCCTCGGCCTGCTCGCTGGACAGCTCCTCGACGGACCGAGCAAGGTCTTGTTCGCGCGCTGCCGCGCCTATCTGGCCTCGCCGCCGCCGCCCGTCTGGAACGCCACGCACGTCGCGCTGGAGAAGTGAGCGCCGCGCTGTAACAGAAACGCAGCACGCAACACTTGGTGTGCAACGGAGGGAGTTCGACATGACCCGCACGGCTGAAGAGCAGCGCCTCGAAGACTCGCGCAACCGCGTCGCCCACTGGAAGCGCTGGGGGCCGTACTTGTCCGAGCGCGCGTGGGGCACCGTGCGCGAGGACTACAGCGAGCACGGCACGGCGTGGGACTACTTCCCGCACGATCACGCGCGCTCGCGGGCGTATCGCTGGAATGAAGATGGGATCGCGGGCGTGTCGGACCGGCACCAGATCCTCTGCTTCGCGGTGGCGATGTGGAACCAGCGCGACCCGATCTTGAAGGAGCGCCTCTTCGGCCTCACCGGCTCTGAGGGAAATCACGGCGAGGACGTGAAGGAGCAGTACCACTACCTCGACTCCACGCCGACGCACTCGTACATGAAGCACCTCTACAAGTACCCGCAGTGCGAGTTCCCGTACGAGCGCCTGGTGCGCGAGAACCGCGAGCGCGGCCGCGGCGGCAAGGAGCTCGAGCTCATCGACACGGGCGTGTTCGATCAGGGCCGCTACTTCGACGTGGTCACCGAGTACGCGAAGGCCGGCATCGAGGACCTGTGCATCCGCATCACCGCGCACAACCGCGGGCCCGACGCGGCGAAGCTCGAGCTCTTGCCCACGCTCTGGTTCCGCAACACCTGGAGCTGGGCGGGCGGCACGGCGCGGCCTTCGCTCAAGCTGGAGAAGGGCCACGTGCGCGCCGATCACGCGACCGAGGGCACGCACTATCTGGCCGCGTCGGGGACGCCCGAGTGGCTCTTCACCGAGAACGACACCAACTGCGCGCGCCTGTTCAACGGCGCCGCGGGCGCGTTCGTGAAGGACGGCATCAACGACTACGTGATCGCGGGCAAGAAGGACGCCGTGAATCCGGCGCACACCGGCACCAAGTGCGCCGCGCGCTACGTGCTCGAGGTCCCCGCGCACGGCACGAAGACGATCCGCCTGCGCCTCTCGCGCAAGCCCGACGCGAGCCTCGACGAGATCGAGGCCATCTTCACGCAGCGCAAGCACGAGGCCGACGCGTTCTACGGCACCGTGATCCCCAAGGACCTCTCCGCCGACGCGGCCAACGTGATGCGCCAGGCGCTCGCGGGCATGCTCTGGTCCAAGCAGTTCTACAACTACGTGGTGCACGACTGGCTGCGCGGCGACCCTGCGCAGCCGCCGCCGCCCGAGTCGCGCAAGGAGGGCCGCAACGCCGAGTGGGGGCACTTCTACGGCGCCGACGTGCTCTCGATGCCGGACAAGTGGGAGTACCCGTGGTTCGCGTCGTGGGACCTCGCGTTCCACTGCTTGCCGCTGGCGATGGTGGACGCGGACTTCGCCAAGGAGCAGCTCTTGTTGCTCCTGCGCGAGTGGTACATGCACCCGAACGGTCAGGTGCCCGCGTACGAGTGGGCCTTCGGCGACGTGAACCCGCCCGTGCTCGGCTGGGCCGCTTGGCGCGTCTACAAGATGGACAAGAAGCGGCGCGGCGTGGGCGACCGCGCGTTCTTGAAGCGCGTGTTCCACAAGCTGATGCTGAACTTCACCTGGTGGGTGAACCGCAAGGACACGGAGGGCCGCAACGTGTTCCAGGGCGGGTTCCTCGGGCTCGACAACATCGGCGTGTTCGATCGCAGCGCGCCGCTGCCCGGCGGCGGACACCTGGAGCAGTCGGATGGCACGAGCTGGATGGCGATGTACTGCCTGAACCTGCTCTCGATCGCGCTGGAGCTGGCGAGCGAAGAGGACGAGTACGAGGACGTCGCCAGCAAGTTCTGGGAGCACTTCGTGCACATCGCGCGCGCGATGAACACGATGGGCCTGTGGGACGAGGAGGACGGCTTCTACACCGACGTGCTGCACCGGCCCGACGGCAGCGAGCTGCGCCTGCGGATCCGCTCGATGGTGGGCCTCATCCCGCTCTTCGCCGTGGACTCGGTGGACCCGGCGCTGCTCGAGCGCTTCCCCGCGTTCGCGCGCAGGCTCGAGTGGTTCATCGACAACCGGCCTGACCTGATCGAGGGCGTGGCCTGCATGCGCACGCCTGGCGTGAGCGGGCGCCGGCTGTTCTCGGTCGTGTCCCCGGCGCGGCTGCGGCGCATGTTGACGCTGATGCTCGACGAGACCGAGTTCCTCTCGCCGCACGGCGTGCGCGCGCTGTCGCAGCGTCACCGCGAGTCGCCGTTCGAGCTGCGCGTCGAGGGCCAGGTGCACAGCGTGAGCTACGAGCCGGCCGAGTCGTCGACCGGCCTCTTCGGCGGCAACTCCAACTGGCGCGGCCCGATCTGGTTCCCGGTGAACTATCTGCTGATCGAGTCGCTGCAGAAGTTCCACCACTACGTGGGCGACAAGTTCACCGTCGAGTTCCCCACCGGCTCCGGCAAGCACCACACGCTGCAGCAGGTCGCGGCTGAGCTGTCCAAGCGCCTCTCGTCCCTGTTCCTGCGCGGTGAGGACGGCCGCCGCCCCGCGTTCGGTCACTCGGAGCTGATGCAGCGCGATCCGCACTTCAAGGACCTCTTGCTCTTCCACGAGTACTTCGACGGCGACAGCGGCGCGGGCGTGGGCGCCACTCACCAGACGGGCTGGACGGGACTTGTCGCCAAGCTCCTGCAGCAGAGCGGAGAGTAGCCATGGCCAACTCGACTGAACTGAACGGGAAGCCGGTGTCGCTGCCTCCTCCCGCGCTGTCGCCCTCTGTGGCGCGCGGCGTGTGTCAGGACTTCGCGCAGAGCAGCAAGCTCGAGTGGCTGGAGACGAACGGCGCGGGCGGCTTCGCGATGGGCACGGTCGCGGGCGTGAACACGCGCCGCTATCACGGCCTGCTGGTGGCCTCGCTGCGCGCGCCGGTCGAGCGGCACGTGCTCTTCGCGCGTCTCGAGGAGATGGTGGCGCCCGAGGTGCCGGGCCTGCCCGATCTGCCGCTGTCCACCGCGCAATATCCGGGCGCCGTGCACCCCGCGGGCTTCGCCAACCTCACCGCGTTCCGGCTCGACCCCTGGCCGACGTGGGTGTTCGATGTCGGCGGCGCGCACATCGAGAAGCAGCTCTTCCTGCTGCCGGGCGAGCAGACGGTGGTGCTGCGCTACACGGCCACGCGCAAGCGCAAGCTCAAGCTGTCTCCCTTCCTGGCCTTCCGCGACTACCACGCGCTGTGCCACCGCAACGACGCGCTCGACGGGACAATCCGTGAAGAGCGCGACGCGGCCGCGGTGCGCCTGCGCGTGCATCCGTACGCGACGCTGCCGGAGCTGACCTTCCACGCGAGCCCCGGCGCGCAGCTCGTGCGCGACTGCGGCTGGCACCTGAACCACGAGCTCTTGTCCGAGCTCGATCGCGGGCTCGACTTCCGCGAGGACCTCTGGAAGCTCGGCACGCTCAGCTTCGACATCTCGCCCGAGCAGTCGGTGTTCCTCGTCGCCACCACGGGCGAGGGCCGCTTCGACGGCATGCAGCTCGACGAGCTCGCCCGTCACGAGCGCCTGCGCCGCGTTCCCGAGCGCACCGATCCGCAGCTCGCGTTGCTCGAGCGCGCCGCGGAGCAGTTCTGCGTGCGCCGCGCCGACGGCTCGCCGACGGTGATCGCCGGCTATCCCTGGTTCACCGACTGGGGCCGCGACACCATGATCTCGCTGCCGGGCCTGTACCTCGCGCGCGGCAAGCTCGCGGAGGCGCGCGAGATCATCCGCGGCTTCCTCGCGCACCTCGACGGCGGGCTCATCCCCAACCGCTTCCCGGACCGCGCGGGCGAGGCGCCCGAGTACAACACCGTCGACGCCACGCTGTGGATGTTCCAGGCGATGTTCGCGTACCTGCGCGCGGGCGGCGACACGGCGTTCCTGCGCGACGAGTTCTATCCGGCGGCGCGCGAGATCATCAGCCACCACCTCGCGGGCACGAGGCACGGCATCCGCGTGGACCCGCGCGACCACCTGCTCACGCAGGGCGAGCCCGGCGTGCAGCTCACCTGGATGGACGCGCGCGTGGGCGATCACGTGATCACGCCGCGGCACGGCAAGGCCGTGGAGATCAACGCGCTCTGGTACAACGCGCTGCGCTTGATGGCGCTGTGGTCGGGCGCGCTGGGCCGCGAGAAGGACGCCACGCGCTACGCCGCCGAGGCCGACGCCGTGGAGCGCTCGTTCGCGCAGGCCTTCTGGAATGCCGAGCGCGGCTGTCTGTTCGATGTGGTCGCGGACAGCGGCAACGACGCGAGCGTCCGGCCCAACCAGCTCTTCGCCCTCTCGCTGCCGTTCGCGCTGCTCGATGAGCACCAGCGCCGCTCGGTGATCAGCGTGGTCGAGGGCGAGCTCCTGACGCCCTTCGGTCTGCGCACGCTGGCCTCGGACGACCGCGCCTACCAGGGCCGCTACCGCGGCAGCATGGCCGAGCGCGACGGCGCCTACCACCAGGGCACGGTGTGGCCGTGGCTCATGGGACCCTTCGTGCGCGGCTATCTGCGCGCGCACGGCCGTTCGCGCGAGACGCTCGACCACGTGCGCGGCCTCGTGCAGCCGCTGCTCCTGCACCTGAACGACGCGGGCCTCGGCAGCATCAGCGAGGTCTTCGACGGCGACGAGCCGCACGCCCCCGGCGGCTGCCCCGCGCAGGCCTGGAGCGTGGCCGAGCTCTTGCTCCTGCTCACGAGCGACCTGGTCGAGCCCGCGCGCGATCGAGGGCGACGCGAGCTGCGCCCCTTGAGCCAGCCGCGCTTCTCGGCGGAGCCACGGCGATGAGCTCCTCCACAGCCAATGGCATCGGGGCCGCCCTCCGGGCGCGCTGGATCGACCTCTGCGCCGAGGCGGCCAGCCTGGGCCTCTTCATGCTCTCCGCGTGCGCCTGCGTGGTGTGGCTCGAGCACCCGGCGAGCGCGCTGCACCAGGCGATCCCCTCGGCCTTCGTGCGCCGCGCGTGGATGGGGCTCGCCATGGGCCTCACCGCCATCGGGCTCATCTACTCGCCGTGGGGCCGGCGCTCGGGCGCGCACATGAACCCCTCGGTGACGCTGGCGTTCGCGCGCTTGGGCCGCGTGCGTGCGATCGATGCCGCGCTCTACATCGTCGCGCAGGTCATCGGCGGTGTTCTCGGCGTCGGCCTCGCCGCGCTCCTGTTCGGCGAGCGCCTCGCGGATCCCAGCACGCACTTCGCGGCTACCGTGCCCGGCGAACACGGCGCCCTCATCGCCTTCGCCGCCGAGGTGACCATCTCCTTCGCGCTCTTCGCCGCGGTCGAGCGCGTGGGCAGCTCACGCCACTCGCGCTACGGCGGCCTGCTCGCGGGCGCGCTCGTCGGCCTGTGGATCCTCTTCGAGGCGCCGCTCTCGGGCATGAGCATGAACCCCGCGCGCACCATCGCCTCCGCGCTGTTCGCGCACGACTGGACCGGCTTCTGGATCTACGCCACCGCGCCGCTCCTCGGCATGCAGCTCGCGGCGCACCTGTTCCGCCGCACGGACGACCAGGACTCCTGCGCCAAGCTCGTGCACGCCGATGGCGCCCGCTGCCTCTTCTGCGAGCGCAAGCGAGGGGAGGTGCGCCCGCACCGCATCGTCATCGTGGGCGGCGGCTTCGGCGCCGTGTTCTGCGCGCGTGCCTTGGAGAAGCTCCTGCGCAGCCGCGCCAACGTCGAGGTCACGCTCTGCAGCAAGGACAACTTCTTCGTCTTCCAGCCCATGCTGCCCGAGGTGATCTCCGGCACCATCGGCCTGCTCGACCTCGTGAGCCCGCTGCGCCATCTCCTGCCGCGCACGAAGCTCTGCGTCCGCGAGGTGGAGTCGATCGATCTGCAGCATCGCCGCGTGATCACCGCCCCCGGCTTCCACGCGCGGCCGCACGTGCTCGAGTACGACCAGCTCGTGCTCGCGCCCGGCACCGTGACCGACTTCCGCGGCCTGCGCGGCCTCCCCGAGCACGCGATGCCGTTCAAGAATCTCCAGGACGCGCTCGCGCTGCGCAACCATCTGATCCGTACGCTCGACGAGGCCTCGCTCGAGGCGCACGACCCCGAGCTGCGGCGCCAGCTCCTCACCTTCGTGGTCGCGGGCGGCGGCTTCTCGGGTGTCGAGGTGGTGGCCGAGTTGAACGACTTCGTGCGGCAGGCGGCGCGCACCGCGGGGATCGACGCGCAGGAGCTGCGCGTGGTGCTGGTGCACTCGCAGGACCGCATCCTGCCGGAGGTGAGCGCGGAGCTGAGCTTGTTCGCGCAGAAGATCCTGCGGGAGCGCGGCGTGGAGCTCCTGCTCAACCAGCGCCTGAGCGCCGCGAGCGCGTCAGAGGCCGTGCTCGGTGATGGCGCGCGCATCCCCACGCGCACGCTCGTGTCCACGATCCCGTCATCGCCGCATCCGCTGGTCGACGCGCTGCAAGTGCCCAAGGAGCGCGGCCGCATCTGCGCCGACGCCTCGCTCGCCGTCGAGAACACGCCGGGCGTGTGGGCGCTGGGCGACTGCGCGCGCGTGCCGGCGCCCGGGGGCGGTGTGTCGCCGCCGACCGCGCAGCACGCGATCCGCCAGGCCGAGCTCGTCGCACGGAACCTGGTCGCCTCGCTCGAACATCGTCCGCTCGCGACCTTCCAGTTCGGCGGTCTGGGCAAGATGGGCTCGCTGGGACGGCGCTCTGCCGTCGCCGAGATCTTCGGCGTGAAGCTCTCGGGCGCGCTCGCTTGGTTCGTGTGGCGCACGATCTACCTGCTCAAGCTGCCGGGCTGGGGCCGCCGCGCGAAGGTGGCGGCCGCGTGGACGTTCGATCTCTTCCTGCCGCCCGACCAGGTGCAGCTCCGCTTGCAGTCCGCGTCGCTCCTGCGCCGCGAACACTACGAGCCCGGCCAGGAGATCTTCCGGCAGGGCGATCTGGGCGACCGCGTCTACGCGATCCTCTCGGGCCAGGCCGAGGTGCTGGTGGGTGAGGGCGCAGCGCAGCGTCAGGTGGCGCAGCTCCGCGACGGCGACGTGTTCGGCGAGATGGCCGTGCTCGACAACAGCACGCGCAGCGCCACCGTGCGCTCGCTCACCTCGCTCGATGTGTGGAGCCTGCCCAAGCGCGACTTCGAGACCCTCGCGCAGGGCGTACCCGATCTGCGTCGTGGCCTCGAGCGCGTGCGCGCCTCACGCACTCCCAGCGCAAGGGTCAACGCGTAGCAGGCGAGGTCCAGATGTCGAGCGATGTCGAAGCAGCGCGGCGCGCGATCAGCGTCCTCCTCGCGTGGGATCACCGGAACCCCGCCATCGATCGCTATCTGGCCGGAGTCGCGCGGGTGGCCGTCGAGCTGCTGCACGTGGATCGCGCGGTGGTGACGATCGCCTCGAGCGGGTTCGCGCGCGTGGTGGCCGCGGCGCCGCCCGGAGTCAGTGACGAGCTGGTGCACGCGGTGCACGGCAGCGTGAACGACGTGGTGAGCCGGACCGGCCGCCCGGTGATGGTGCCTGGCGCAGATGAGGCGCTGAAGCTCCCGAGCGGCTTCACGGCCTACCTCGGCGTGCCGCTGCGCTCAGAGGGCGGCGCGGTGCTCGGCACGATCTGCGCGTTCAGCCGCAGCCCGCGCGGCTTCACCGAGTCCGATCTGGCGACCGGCCGCCTCCTGGCAGAGTGCGCGGCGCGCAGCCTGGAGAACCACCAGCTCTACGAGGACGCGCTCGGCCTCGCGCGCCTGGGTCAATCGACGGCGACGCTGGTGCACGAGCTGCGCAGCCCGCTCACCGCCATCACCATGGGCCTCTACGTCCTGCACCGCGACGGGCCCACGCACCTGCGCGATCACCTCTCGCTGCTGCTGGGCGAGGCCGAGCGCCTGGACCGCATGGTGCGTGACGCGCTCTCGTTCGCCCAGCCCCTGCAGCTCCACCGCGAGCTGTTCGATCTGCGCGCGTTCGTCGTGCGGCGCATCGAGCTCCTGCGCGCCCTGCCCGAGGCAGCGCGCTGCACCATCGCCGCGCCACAGTACGGCGATCCGCTGCGCGTCGAGGCCGACCGGGACCGCCTGGTGCAGGTGCTCTTCAACCTCGTGCGCAACGCCTGCGAGGCGACCGCCGATCGCGGCACCGTGCGCATCGAGCTGGCGCGCGAGGGTGGCCGCGTGGGGCTCATCGTCTGGAACCCGGGCGTGATCCCGCAGCACCTCTTGTCGCGCCTGCCTGCGCCGTTCCTGACCACGCGGCGCAACGGCTCGGGGCTCGGGCTCTCGGTCGTGGATCGCATCGCGCGCGCGCACGGTGGAACGCTGCGCATCGAGTCCGGCCCGGGCCGTGGCACGGCGGTGTCGATCTGGCTCCCCGCGCAGGACAGTTGAGGCTGGCCTCGCTGGCTGGAGTGCAGGCGGACCGCTCGGGCCCGGCGCGTGCGTCGCCAGGGTCGTTCAGTGCTGCTCCTCGGCGATCGTCGAGCGGCGCCAGGCCTCGAGGATGCCCTCTCGCGTGATCACGCCCAGCGAGCGCCCGTGCTCGTCCACCACGAGCCCTGCCGCTGCGTCGCCCTCCGCCAGCGTGTGCAGCGCCACCTGCAGATCGTCATCCGTCACGAAGCGCGGCAGCGCCGGCCGCATGACCTCGCGCACCCGCAGCGTGTGCAGCTCGCGCGTCAAGAGCGCGTGACGCGCGGCTGCGATCGAGAAGATGCCCACGAGCTGCTGGGCGTCGTTGGTCACCGGGAACGCCTGGCCCGGCTGCTCCAGCAGGCGGGGGAGGAGGTCGCTCAGGAGCAGCTCCGCGGGGACGGGCTCGACCCGATCCAGGGCCATGCCCACCTCGAGCTCGGAGAGCGCCGCGCCCTGCACCGGCAGGATCACGCCGCGCCGCCGGGCACCGAGCGCGTAGATGGAGCCGCCCAGCCGCGAGTGCGCCACCGCCGCCGCCGTTCCGCACGCGACCAGCAAGGGGAGGATGATCTG
>JAFEBC010000053.1 GCA_018266095.1 Deltaproteobacteria bacterium | reverse complement strand
GTGCAGGCGGGCTACGTGCTCACGTACCAGTGGAAGAAGGACGGCGTGGCCATCTCGGGGGCGACGCTCTCGACGTACACGACGCCGAGCCTGACCTTGGCCGACAACGGCGCGAGCTACACCTGTGACGTGACCGGCCGCACCGGCACCGTGACCTCGAACGCGGCGGTCGCGCGCGTGCAGCCGCTGGGGACGGCCACACCGGCGGGCAACACCACCTCCACGGCGCTCCCCGACAACCCGGCTCCCGAGGTGATCGTGCCCATCGCGGTGTCGGGCGTGCAGGGCAACGTGGGCGAGGTGACGGTGTCGCTCTACATCACGCACACGTACATCGGCGACCAGAAGATCACCCTGGAGTCGCCGGACGGCACCAAGGTCGTCATCAGCAACAACGCGGGCGGCGACGGGAGCAACACCTCGCCCACCGGCGCCGCCTTCGGCACGAGCTGCGCCAACGCCACCGTGTTCAACGACAAGGGCGCGACCTCGATCGACGCGGCCATCGCGCCGCCGGCCATCGTCGGCACCTTCCGGCCCTCGTTCCCGCTGAGCGCGTTCACGGGCCATGCGCCCAACGGCACCTGGAAGCTTCACTTCATCGACCTGGGGCCCGGCGACTCGGGCACCTTCAACTGCGGCACCGTGAGCATCAAGCCGCTGGTCCCCTCGCTCGACGTCAACGTCGATGGCGTGGTGGACGTGTTCGACGGCCTGGAGCTGCTCAAGCGCGCGGGCACCGCTGCCGCGACCGACCTGGCGAAGGCGGACTTCAACGCCGACGGCGCGGTCGACGACACCGATCTCCAGCTCCTCTTGGGCGGGCTGTAGGAGCTGACCATGCGCAACCACAAGCTCATCCTCGCCCTCTGCGGCTCCCTGGCGCTCCTCGGCGGATGCGGCGGCTCGGACGTGATCCCGCCACCGTCGACCGTGGTCATCACCATCTCGCCGACCACGGCGACGATGGCGCCCAACGGCAACCGCGACTTCACCGCCACGGTCACCGGCGCGGACGACAAGACCGTGCGCTGGTCGGTGCAGGAGGCGAACGGCGGGCAGATCGGGACCACGGGTCACTACGTCGCGCCCACGGCGGTCGGGACGTACCACGTGGTCGCCAGCGCCTCGGCGGACAGCAGCAAGAAGGCCATCGCCACGGTCACGGTGCAGACCGGGTCGGCCGTGAGCATCGCCATCAATCCGACGTCGGCGACGGTGCAGGTGGGCCAGACGCAGCAGTTCACCGCCACCATCAGCGGCGCGAGCAACACCGCGGTCAACTGGACGGTGAGCGAGTCCGGCGGCGGCAGCGTGAGCGCGAGCGGCCTGTACACGGCGCCCGCGACCGTGCCGTCGGGCGCGGTCCACGTGGTCGCCACCAGCGTGGCGGATGCGAGCAAGAGCGCCACCGCCACCGTCAGCGTGAGCGCCGCGCCGGTGGTCTCCGTCAGCATCTCGCCCACCAACGCGACCCTGCTGCTCAACGGCACGCAGCAGTTCACGGCCACCGTGAGCGGCACCAGCAACCACGCCGTCACCTGGAGCGTCACGGAGGCCCAGAGCGGCACCATCAGCGCCGCCGGCCTGTACACCGCGCCGGCCACGCTGCCTCCGGGCCAGGTGCACGTGGTCGCCACGAGCGTCGCTGACGCCAGCAAGAGCGCGACGGCGGTCGTGACCGTGGGCAGCAGCACCGCGACCTCGCTCGCTTGGACGGACCCCTCGAGCGGCACGTACCAGCTCAAGAAGGACACCGCGCTCTCGACGGCGACCCACCTCGTGCTCGACCTCGTCGGCAGCGGCGCCCCGTCCGGGACCGCGGTGGCCTTCGTGCTGAACGCCGACACGAGCTTCGTCAACTGGGCGAAGGTGGCGAGCAGCGACACCGACCTGGTGCAGAACGGCGCGGTGCTCAACCTGGGCTCCGGCGTGAAGGGCCTGCGCGGCAAGGCGAACGGCGCAGCGCTGCAGGCCCTGGTCGGACAGAAGGGCCTTGCAAGTCCGGTGGCCCTCAACGGCGTGCTCGCGCGCGTGGCGCTCGACCTCAAGGTGAACGGGCCCAAGGGGACGGTCGCGCTCTCGGTGACCAAGGCGCAGCTCGTGCAGAGCGACGGCACGATCGCGACGATGGCCATCACCGTGGGGACCCTGACGGCGCAGTAGGCCGCGCCCACCCGCGCACACGTCCTGGCCCGCCCGATGCAATTCTTTCGGGTGCACGGGTGTTGACTGAGCAGCAGAGAAGGCCCTGAAGTGCCCGTGTTTTCAGCATTTCCACCGGCGGTACGCAGCGCGGAGGATGCCATGCGGGAAGACCTGAAGGACCAGATTCCCCCGACGTTTGTCCCTGATTGCCTCGCTCGTGGGGAGCGGCGCCGCGGGGTGTTCGAACGAACGTTCGTGCAGATTTCGCTCTGTGTCGTCGCGTGCGCGGCGCTGCTCGCAGCGGGTCCGGCGCGGGCGCAGGTGGACGCCTCGCAGCAGGTCCCCGAGCAGGATTGGACCGAGGGCACCTGGTCGGGTGACGAGGGCTCGTGGGATTCGGACGAGCCGTCCGCGGGCGATCCCCGCGATGGGTACGCGCCGCGCGACGACGACTGGTCGCAGCCGCCGGCCCAGCAAGGCGAGTGGGAGCAGCAGGGCGACGACTGGTCCCAGCAGGCGAGCGACGGCGACGCGACCGACGACTGGAGCAACGACACGAGCGGGCCGTCGATCGACACCTTCCGCACGGAGCTGTCGCCGTATGGCCAGTGGCTGCAGGTGCCGGGCTACGGGCTCGTGTGGCAGCCGTCGGCGCGGCCCGCCGATTGGCGGCCGTACGCGTGGGGCCAGTGGGTGTGGACGAACCGCGGCTGGATGTGGGTCTCCGACGAGCCGTTCGGCTGGGCCACCTATCATTACGGCCGCTGGGCGTTCACGGGCGGCTATTGGGTGTGGATC
>JAFEBC010000539.1 GCA_018266095.1 Deltaproteobacteria bacterium | reverse complement strand
AGGGCCGACAGGTCTTCCTCGTGAAGGTACTGGACTTCATCGATGAAGAGACCAATCGACGTCTCTCACTCCTTTGCGACCTGACCGACGGCCAAGAGCAAGTCCGGTAGGTCGGACTCGAGATTCCCGGAGTCGGCGACGCCACGCTGGGCAACGATGTCGACGTGGATTTCGCCTACCTTCAACTTGAACGTGCTGGCGAATGCTCGAAGCGTGCTGAGGGCGCTCTGGGCGAGTGTCTTGAGCTTGGCCTTTGTGCTCAGGTTGTAGAGTTCCTTCCGCAGAGCCGGAACCAGCATCTCGCCCAATCGCTTGTCTTCTGGAGCCTCGAGCAAGATCGTGTGATGCCCTCGTTGTTCTGCGTCGAGGGCGAGCCGGTTCAGCAGCACCGTCTTCCCGACACCCCGAAGGCCTAGCAAGAGTTGACCCCGCGCGGGTCGTCCCAACTTCGCTCGTTCAAGTTCGACCTGCGCATCCTTCAGTGTTGATTCGCGGCCAGCGAGCTCCGGCGGCTGAGCACCAGCGCTCGGTGCGAACGGATTGCGAGTCGGATCCACAGCGAGCTTCTCCCTTATCTATCAAGTTCTAGCCAATCATAACCATCTATATCCATGTATAGCAACGTGGTCGTCGGGCTGTTTGAAATGCCACCCAGCCCGCGCGCGTACCCCTGTTTGACAACGCACGCCCAGAAGGGCTAGTTTTTTAGCACCTGCTGGTTTTCCAGCACGATTTCGCCTTGGGAGACACCGTTTGAGCGCCCCACTGCAACACCTGAGTCGTCGCGAGCGGCAGATCATGGACGTCATCTACTCCGCCGGGAAGGCCACGGCGGCCGAGGTGCAGGAGCGCATCCTGGACGCGCCGAGCTATTCGGCGGTGCGCGCGCTGCTCAAGGTGCTCGAGCAGAAGGGCCACCTTCGTCACGATCTGGACGGCACACGCCACGTGTATGTGCCCACGCTGCCGGCGGCGCGGGCGCGCCAGGGGGCGCTGAAGAACCTCTTGGCCACGTTCTTCGAGGGGAGCGCCACGCAGGCCGTGGCGGCGCTCTTGGACCTGGAGCGCGATCAGATGTCGGACGAGGAGCTGGAGCGGATCCAGGGCCTCATCGATTCGGCTCGGAAGGAGGGACGCTAGATGGAGACGTTTGCGGCTCTTGCGGCGCGGTTCGCGCTGGACTTGGCACTCAAGGCGACCCTCATCTTCTGCGTGTCGGCGGGCTTGCTCTTCGCGCTGCGCCGGTCGTCGGCGTCGGCGCGGCACCTGGTGGCCACGCTGGGGCTCTTCTCGGCGGCGCTGTTGCCGCTGTTCGTGATCGTGGTGCCGCACATCCCCGTGCCGGTGCTGCCGGCGTCCAAGGCGGATGTGGAGTTGGTCGCGCCGCGGGCCCCGGCGCTGGCGCTGGTCGCGCCCAAGGCGCCTGTCGCGCGGGCTGAGCCTGAGGTGCTGATGGAGACGGTGTCGCCCGAGGGCGTCACGACCATCACGCGGACGAATACGAATACGAACACGAACACGAACACGAACACGGGCACGGTCACGACGACGCAGACGACCACGCACACGGCGACGAGCACGCGGACGCAGACGAGCGCGCACAAGGCGCCCTCTGCGCACGCCAGCGCGACAGCGCACGCGAGCCCGGCGCCCAAGGCGCAGCCTGGTCTGCATCCGAATCCCCAGCCGCATCCGCACCCGATGCCCAATCCGCATCCGGCGCCGCAGCCGTTTGTGGTGAGCGTGACGCCGCACGTGGTGGTGACGCCGCAGGTGCACGTGTCGCCGGTGGTGCGCGTCGGGCCGGTGGTGGTCGACTACGCGCAGCCGGTGGCCATCGAGGCGACGGAGGCCACGGTGAACCTGCGCGGGATGGACGCGGCGGCGATGAGCGCGAACCTCGCGCCGATGGCGCCGGTGGCGAAGGTGGATCAGCCGATGACGGCCGCGGCGCCGCCCGGGCTGGCGAGCCGGATGAAGCTGCTCGCGCTCTGGTCGGTGATGCTCTTTGCGTCGGCGTGGGCGTGCGGCGCGCTGCTCCTCCTGGCGCGGCTGGCGCTGGGTGTGCTGCGGGCCGAGCGCGTGATCACGCGGGCCGCGACGGCGCCTGCGCCCGATTGGATCCGCCCGCTCTCCGAGGCGGTGAGCGCGCTGGGCATCCAGAAGCCGGTGCGGCTCTTGCTGTCGACCGAGGCGCGCGTGGCGATGACCGCGGGCGCGCTCGATCCTGTGGTGGTGCTGCCGGCCGAGGCGCGCGAGTGGAGCCCGGAGCGCCGCAAGGTCGTCTTGCTGCATGAGCTCGCGCACGTGCGCCGCGGCGACTGGCTGACGTTGGTGTTCGCGGAGCTGTCGCTCTCGCTGTGGTGGTTCCATCCGCTGGCGTGGAAGCTCGCCAAGCAGGCGCGCAAGGACGCGGAGCAGGCCGCGGACGATCTCGTGCTGGAGTCGGGGACCAAGCCGTCGGACTACGCGTCGCACCTGGTGGCGCTGGTGCGCGGGCTGCGCGAGCCCATCTCGGACGAGGTGCTGACCATGGCGATGGCGCGCTCGTCGGCCATCGAGGAGCGGCTCAAGTCGATCCTCGATCCCGACAAGCGCCGCGCGGGGCCGCGTCCGCTGTTCATGACGGCGGGCCTGTTCGCGGTGGCGGCGGTGCTGGCGGCGCTGCACCCGGTGCAGGCGGCGATGTCGCGGCCGGCCGCGGTGATCGTGGCGAACGACTCGGGCCGCGAGGACGATTCGTCCTCGGTGGGCGCGCTGGAGGCGCAGGTCGAGGACGCGCGGGTGGCGGTCGGCGAGGCGCGCGGTGAGCGGGCGCGGGCCCGGGCCGAGGCGCGTGAGGAGGCGCTGCAGGCGCGGCTCGAGGCGGCGCAGGAGCGCGAGCAGGCTCGTGAAGAGGCGCGTCGCGGCGCAGAGGAGGCACGCCGCGACGCAGAGGAGGCGCGGCGCGAGGCGCAGGAGGAGGCGCGCCAGGCCGCAGAGGAGGCGCGTCAGGAGGCGATGGACGACCGCCGCCAGGCCATCGACGAGCGCAGCCAGGAGCTGGAGGAGCGGCAACAGGAGATCGGCGAGCGCGAGCGCGAGTTCGAGGAGCAGGCGGGCGAGCTGGAGCGCAACGCCGAGCAGTTGGCGCAGCAGACGCTGGCGTCGGTGGACCCGGATTCGATCCCGAACTTCGACCGCCGGGCCTTCGAGCGCAACACGCGCGAGTCGGTGCGCGCGGCCATGAGCAAGGCCCGCGATGAGCTGCGCAAGGCCAACGACCAGCTCCGCAAGCAGCTCGACGAGCGCCGCCGTGAGCTCGCCTCGGCGCGCGACCTGCACCACGACGTGGCCCTGCAGCCGCTGCCGCCGATGGCGCCCATGCCGCCCATGGCGCAGATCCCGCCGATGCCGCCGATGCCGCCCGCCGGGAAGTTCGATTCGTACTCGGGCGACTACGGCAAGTACGCCAAGGAGTACGCGGGGAACGATTCGTGGTCGAGCTGGTCGCGCTCGGGCGGTGGCAACGACTGGTACAGCCGCGGCATGAGCCGGCACCACGCGGGCCGCTACAAGGAGGCCATCGAGGCCTTCCAGCGCTCGTACGATCAGGGCCAGAATGAGGGCGCGAGCGCCTACAACATCGCCTGCGGCTACGCGCGGCTGGGCGACAAGGGCAAGGCCATCGAGTGGCTGCGCAAGGCCGCCGACGAGGGCTTCGATGTGGCGGACTCGATGGACGACGACGACGATCTCGAGTCGATCCAGGACGACGCGGCCTTCACGGCGCTGCGCAAGGAGCTGCACGGCAACGGCGAGTCGCGCAAGAAGGCCAAGGCCGACGCGCTGGGCCGCCGCCTGCAGCGCCTGCTCGACCGCAAGAGCACCGACGCGGGCCAGTGGAACTCGCTGGGTCACGAGCTGTTGTCGGCGGGCGACTACGGCAAGAGCGCCGAGGCGTTCCAGAAGTCGGCGGCGCTGGCCAAGAACCCGGGCAACGCGCTCTACAACACGGCGTGCGCGCTCTCGCTCAAGGGCGACAAGAAGGCGGCGCTGGACTTCCTGGAGAAGGCCATCGAGGCCGGCTTCGACAACCCCAAGCTGATGCGCAAGGACGACGACCTCGACGACATCCGCGACGATCCGCTCTTCGCGCAGCT
>JAFEBC010000538.1 GCA_018266095.1 Deltaproteobacteria bacterium | reverse complement strand
CGTTGGCGTTGGCGTTGGCGTTGGCGTTGGCGTTGGCGTTGGCGTTGGCGTTGGCGTTGGCGTTGGCGTTGGCGTTGACGACGCGATGCACGATGGACCCGTTGGATTTCGCCTCGGTGCTACTCTCGCTGGATGCGCCGCGTCGCACTCCTCCTCGCCTTGCTCCTCACCTCCTGCGCCGACTGGCAGCGCCGGCCCACCTTCCCCGAATCCGCGACCGGGCTCCCTGTCCTCCAGGAGCAGGCCATCCTCGGCGTGTCCGAGCGCGGCGCGTGCGTCGCCCAGCTCATCCTCGCCGACGGCGCCCCGGCGGAGCTCACGCTGCTCGTCTTCGAGTCGCCCCGGGGCTCGGGCACCGACAGCCTCTCCTCGCGCACCATCGACGCCGCGCCGCCCGCGGTCGCCCGGGAGGTGGCCCAGCGCATCCTCGCGGACGGCAAGCGCCTGCTCCCGTTGCTCCGCCGCGCGGTGGCCTCCTCCTGGCCCGCGGCCATCGACCACGCGGAGGCGCTCGGCTTCACGCAGGCCGCCGAGACTCCCTCCGAGCCCGGGAGGCGGCGCTGGGCCCTGCCAGGCGCGAACGGCGTCCCGCTCTCGATGCGCTCGCTCGACCTCGACGGCGCCACCGGCCTCGCGCTCGGCGAGGCGCCCCAAGGCGAGGCCTCCGGCGACGAGGTCGAGCTCACGCGCATGCCGCTCTCGGGTGAGCCGGTGTCTCCCGGCGTGTGGATCCAAGGGGGCACCGTGTGGCTCCTCGCGGGCTCGGTGCGCGGCGGGACCAACGTCGAGCCCCTGCACCGCACCGTGGGCGTCCGGCGCGCCTCGCTCCTGCGCGGGGAGGCCGAGCTGCACAACCTGCACGGACTCGCCGACTACAGCACCGGTGAACTCGACGCCGCCCGCCGCGAGTTCGACCGCGCCCTGACCGCCGACGACGCCTTCGTGGACGCCCTCTACAACGCCGCCTCCGTGGCCGCCCTCACCGACCGGATGGACGACGCGCTGTCGCTCCTCAAGCGCGCCGCCGTGGCCGATCCCAAGCGCGTCCAGGTCCTTGGACGAGACGACGATGACCTGCGCGTGCTCCGCAAGCGCCCCGACGTGCGCGCCCTCTTGGGCCTCGTGCGCATGCCTCCCGGGGAATAGCCGGCCGTTACAAGGGTTTTCGTCCTTGCAGCCGTCATCCATTCGACCGTCTTTACAGCCCCGCGCGGCTCATCTAGGGTCGCGCGTCCTCGAAGGGGTCAAGCACCGATGAACCGCGACCTGTCCCTCCTCATCTCCGCCGTCCTGGCCCTCGCCTGTGCGACCGCGCAGCCCGCCCTGGCGCAGTCCGACCTGACGGTCGAAGAGGCGCACAAGCGCATGCCGCGCGCCGACCTGTCCGGACTCTCGGGCGAGCAGCTCAAGACGCTCTGGGAGGTGGCGACCGACAGCTTCCCCTACACCGGCTGCCAGTCGACGCTCGCGGCCTGCCTGGGCGAGGGCAACAGCAACAAGCACCCGGTGCGGATGGCCCGGCTCGCGGCGCAGCTCATCCGCGATGGCTTCTCGAACACGCAGACCATCTACTTCATGGAGCAGTATTACGGCACGTTCGACAAGTCCAAGCGGGTGAGCCTGCGCACCGACGACGCGGCCTGCCTGGGCGACCCGAAGGCGCCGATCACGATGGTGGAGTTCTCGGACTACCAGTGCCCGCACTGCGCCGCGGCCTTGAAGCCGCTCGCGGACCTGGCCGAGGGCAACAAGAAGATCCGCTTCTGCTCGAAGTACTTCCCGCTGCCGGGGCATCCCCGCGCGGGCATCGCGGCAGCGGCGGCCGAGTATGCGCGCGCCCACGGCAAGTTCTGGCAGCTCCACGACCTGCTCTTCAAGTTCCAGGACGAGCTCGAGGACGCGAACCTCAAATCGTACGCCAAGCAGGTCGGCCTCGACGGCGACGCGATGCTCAAGGAAGTCTACGGACACAAGCACGACGCGCTGATCGCCGCGCACACGAAGGAGGGCGTCGCCGCTGGGGTCAAGGCCACGCCGACCGTGTTCTTCAATGGTCGCGCGCACGCGCTGCCGGTGAAGCCCGAGTATCTCGAACTCTCCGCCGAGGACGAGCTGGAGTGGCAGAAGAACGGCGGCGCCTGGGACAAGGACTGACTGTGATTCGCATCAGGGTGGGTGTGTCGCTCGCGGGCGTGTGGCTCGCGGCAAGTGTGGCGTCTGCCGAGACGGCGCCCGACAAGAAGGCTGATCCGAGGCCGGGCGCGCCGAGCGCGGCTGCGTCGAGCGTGGGCGGGGCGATCCCGGCGACGCCTCCTCCAGCGGAGCCTGCGTCGGCGCCCCCTGCTGCGAGCGCGGCGATGCCGGCTGCCTCCGCCTCGAGCCCCCCTGCTGCCCCAGCCGCTGCACCGGCCACTGCGCCCGCTGCGGCCCCGGCCTCGACGCCCGCGACCCCTGCGGCGCAGGCCGCGGCGACGTCCACGCACGCTGGTGCCAAGCCTGCTCAAGCGCCCGCGGCACCCCCTCCCGCGCCGGCCGCCGCTGCATCCGCTGCACCCGCCGCTGCGTCCGCTGCACCCGCCGCCGCACCCGCCGCTGCGCCCGCCGCACCCGCCGCTGCGCCTCCTGGCCCGCCCAAGCCGCCGCCGCCGCCCCCGGCCGAGTACGTCATCGCGCTCAAGCAGGGCGATTGGCGCGCGCGCATCGCCATCAAGCCGGGCGCGCCCGGGCCGGGGCGGCTGGTCGCGCTCGCGGTGGAGCCCTCCACGGGCCGCGGGGTCCCCGACCCGACCTACGGCGACAACGTGCCCGCGAGCAACCTCCAGCTCGGCGTGAACCTCTCCGGTCCCGGCGGCCGGGCGCGCTATTTCCTGCGACCGCTGGCCGACGCCGGAGAGTACGGCCTGCACTGGACGCCCTCGGCCAAGGGCACCTGGACCATCTCGCTCGCGCCGCTCGCGGCGGGGCTCGAGGGGCCGGACCTCAAGTTCGAGATCGGCGTCGGCGTGCCCATGCCGGTGTCGTCGCAGGGCCAGGCGGTGCAGGTGTCGCGCACGGTCCTGGGCGCGCCCAAGGGCGAGCGGGAGCAGCCCAAGCTGGCGATGCTGATGCGCGAGGTGGCGCAGCGCTGGGCGAGGCTGAACGAGCCGGGCGCGGACGCGGCGGCTGAATCGGCGGCGCTGGCCAAGCTCTTCCAGCAGGCCGAGGGCAAGGCGCCCAAGGGCTGGACGCAGGCCTCGACCGAGTTCGACGGTCGCGCCGCGGAGGCCGCCAAGCGCATCGAGGCGGCGGGTGCGCTGCCCAAGGCCGAGCGCGCGAAGGCGCTGGACGCCCTCTCGGTGGGCACCTGCCTGCAGTGCCACGTGAAGTTCCGCGACTCGATCGTGTCGGACCTGTCGACCTGGCCGGAGGTGACGCCGTGGCACAAGTGAAGCCTGCGCTCCTCTTCGCGGCCCTCGCCCCGGCCTTCGGGCTGGCGCTCGCCACCCCGGCCCGGGCGGCCGAGCCCATCCAGCCGGGCGATCGCATGCACGCCGCGCAGCTCTGGAAGGCCAACTGCGCCGGCTGCCACGGTCCGGGCACCGCGCAGCCCGACCCGACGCCGCTGGGCCTGAGGCTCGGCGCCCAGCCGCTGCGCAACCCCGCGCTCCTGGCCGCGCGCACCGACGACGATCTCATCACCGCCGTGCTCAAGGGCGGCCCCGGCGCGGGCAGCCCCGCGTTCAAGTTCTTCTCGCTCCTCGACGCGGCCGACCTGGTGGCCTTCCTGCGCCAGGGGCAGCCGACCATCGCCGACGTGTTCCCCGACGCGGCGGCCTACACGGCCAAGACGTACACGCTGCAGGGCCCGGCGCTCACGCGCGCGGAGTCGCTCTCGGGCGTGGAGTTCCCGGCGAGCGAGCGCGAGCTGATGGTCTTCATGGTCTACAAGGGCGACCGTCCGGCGCTGGGGCCGCGCGTGGTGCCGCAGGATCCGATCAAGCTGGACGCGCTCTCTCCGCGCGACCGCCTCGGCTTCGTGGTGTTCGGCGCGCTCTCGCCGGGCAAGGGCCAGGAGCCGGTGCCTTACGCGCTGGGCCTCGCCAACGACTTCAGCGTGCAGAGGCTGCTCTCGGGCGGCGCGGCGCTGGATCTGTCCAAGGTCACCGCGGGCGTGGTGGGCAAGGGCGGCCGCGAGCCGGGCAAGCGCAAGCCGTTCGTGAGCAAGGGCGCGCCGGAGCAGGCCGCGGCCATCACCCGCTTGTACGCGCGCGCGGTCGAGCTCGCGGCGATCGCGAACAAGGAAGAGAGCGATCGTCACCTCTTCGACGCTCCGGACAAGAAGTAGCCGCGAACCGTCGAGATGGACCTTGACGCGCAAGCGTCGAGGTCCCACGCTCCCGCCGTGCCCGAAGACCTGCGCATCGATCCCGCTGGAGTCACGCCACGCAGCGAGTCAGCGCGCGCGATCCTGCGGCGGGCGCAGGGCAAGTGGCGGCTCTCCCACGCCGCCCCCGATCTCCTCTTGCTCTCGCGGGAGCGCGCGGGCGGCCTCGCGCAGGAGCTCGACAAGCTGTCGCCCGGCCCCATCGCGGTGTCCGGCGACCTGGCGCAGGTGCAGCCGAGCGAGCTGCTCAACTTCCTGCACCAGGGCCGCCGCGACGGGGTGCTGCTCGTGCGCTCCGGCGAGGTGGAGCGCGGCATCGTCCTGCTCGAAGGCAACGTCGCCTGGGCCTGCTCGACGAGCCCCGGCGAGCGCCTGGGTGAGCTCATCTGCCGCATCGGCCTCGTGCCGCGGGCCGCCCTGGACAAGGCGCTGGCGCAGCAGGCGCAGGAGCACTCGCACCGCCGCCTCGGCCAGATGTTGGGTGAGCGCGGCCTGCTGGAGCCCGACGGCCTGTGGCGCGCGCTGCGGTACCAGATCGTCGAGATCTTCCTCGGCCTCCTGGTGCTGCGCGGGGGCACCTTCCTGTTCATGAGCGGCGTCGATCGCGACAAGCTGCCGGCGCAGCTCGCCATCGACACCGAGGCGCTGCTCCTCGACGGCCTGCGGCGCCTGGACGAGATGGAGCACTACCGGCTGCGCATCCCGTCGTCGCTGTTCGTGCTCGACAAGACGGCCAGGCCCGCGCCCCTCGCGCCGGAGGACGAGTTCACCGAGGCCATGCTGCGCCTGCTCGAGCGCGTGGACGGCGAGCAGCCCCTCTGCGTGCTGGCCGAGGCGTCGGCGCTGGGCGAGTTCGAGGCCACCAAGGCGGCCTTCAAGCTGCTGCAAGACGGCTACGTGCAGCTCCTGGGCGAGGCGTCGATGGAGGGCCGCATGGAGTCGCTGGCCGAGGCCCGGACCGCCACGCCGCCGCAGGGGACGCCGCGGTGACGCACCTGCACTCCGCTCGCCGAGGCCCGCGTGGCTGTCAGCACTCCGCTCGCCGAGGCCCGCGTGGCTGACCTGCTCGCGCAGCGGCCGATCCCGCTCTTGACCCCCGACCTGCCCGGCACCGGCGGCGCCCTGCGCGTGACCGAGGCCGACTTCCGCGTCGAGGAGGTCCCGCTGTACGCCGCCAGCGGGCAGGGAGATCACCTCTACGTCACCGTCGAGAAGACGGGCCGCACCACCAACGAGGTCTCGCGCGAGCTGGCGCAGGCGCTCGGCACGCAGGAGCGCGAGGTGGGCGCGGCGGGTCTCAAGGACAAGCGCGCGGTGACCGTGCAGCGCCTCTCGGTGCCCCTGCCCAAGGGTACGGCGGGCACGCAGGCGCTGGACAAGGACGAGGCGTTCCGGCAGCTGGCGCTCGCGGCCACGGGGCAGGGCTGGCGCGTGCTCGAGGCGGCGCGGCACGTCAACAAGCTCAAGCCGGGGCACCTCGCGGGGAACCGCTTCGTGCTCATCGTGCGCGGCGTGCTGCCCCACGCGCTCTTCCACGCGCAGGCCGTGCTCGCGTCCTTGGCCAAGACGGGCGCGGCCAACCTCTTCGGCCCCCAGCGCTTCGGCATGCGTGGGGACAACGCGTCCTTGGGTGCGCTCATCCTGCAGCGCGCGCCCGAGGCCTCGCGGGCCTCGCGCGACAAGTTCCTCAGGCGCCTGGCGCTCTCGGCGCTGCAGGCCGAGCTGTTCAACCGCAACCTCGCCGCGCGCATCAGCGCGGGCACGCTGCACCAGGCGCTGCTCGGCGATGTCCTCAAGAAGCGCGCGAGCGGCGGCCTGTTCGTGTGCACCGACCCGGCCACGGACACGCCGCGGGTGCAGAGCGCCGAGCTCGATCCCGCCGGCCCGCTGCCCGGTCATTCGTTCACTGAAGCACAGGCCGAGGTGGGCGCGCAGGAGGCCGCCATCATCGCCGAGGCGGGCCTGGACCCGGCGTCGTTCAAGGTGGGCGGAGGTGAGATGGAGGGCACGCGCCGCCCGTATCGCGTCCCGGTGCAAGATGCCGCGGTCACTGCGCTCGGGGACGAGGACCTGAAGCTGGAGTTCACCTTGCCGCCCGGCAGCTTCGCGCTCGCCGTCGCCCGCGAGGTGGTCAAGGGTGGTCAGACGGTGGTCGAGGAGTGACCGCCGAGAGGGGGCTGGCAGGGGCCCGAGCCCGGCCAGTTGTTTGACCGATCCTCACACCCGAGGTACCAAACTTCACATGAGCCGCATGCGCCTCTTGAGCTTTGCGTTCGTCGTGGCCTTCGCGCTGGCCCTGCACCTCGTCCTGATCTCCGAGAAGATCGCGGCGACAGGCGAGGAGACCGTTCGCGCGCGGCTCGCGTCGGCGTCGAACGCGCTGCGGGCGCAGGTGGAGCTCTTGGAGCTGCGCAACAGCCCGCGCATCGAGGCCTCGAGCACGGAGCTCATCGACGCGCTCAAGCCGCCCGTGGACCCGACCATGCCGGTGCCCAAGCCCGACGCCCAGGCGCTGCGCGCGGCGGCGGCGGCGGCCACTCCGGAGCCGGACCTGCTCATCGTGGCCACGGGCGAGGGCGCGGCGATGTCCCGGCGCAACGAGGCGGCCAAGATCGTCGACGACGTGAAGACGCTGCCGCTTGCCAAGCAGATGCTCGACGGCGGCGTGGCCGGGCCCTTGTTCGACGTGATCGACGGCCAGCTCATGCGCCTGCAGGGCGCGAAGATCCCCGGCAGTGTCGGCATCGTGATCGTGGGCGTCGCCTACGACAACCACCTGGCCGATCAGCTCCGCAGCATCGTGGACGCGGACGTGACCTTCCTGCGCGAGGGGAAGGTCGTCGCCAGCTCGGCCTCGCCGGAGCGGCGCGCGGAGATCGAAGCGTGGCTCAAGGCGCCCAACGGCCCGGGCTTCGGCACGCTGGAGCTCAAGCTGCCGCTCGTGGGCAAGGCGCTCGACGGCAAGCTCCCGCGCGGCGCGTCGCACTACGCGGTGCGCGGCGCGCAGGTGCCGTTCGATGGCCGGGTGATGGGCGTGGTGACCGTGCCCGCCAATCCGCACCTGGGGTGGCTCGGCCGCTACCAGGCCATCTACGCGGCGTTCTTCCTCGCCTTCCTGCTCTTCCTCGTGACCTGGATGCTCTTGCCCAACAAGCCCGCGCCCAAGCCGGCGCAGGCCAAGGTCGCGCCCGTGCAGGTGCCGGTGCCGGTCGTGTCCGAGCGCGTGGAGGCGGCGGCGTCGAAGGCGGCGGCGTCGCTGGTGGGCGCGAACGAGAGCGTCGATCGCGTGCAGAAGCCGGTGTCGCGCAAGGACCTGCCGTGGACGAGCTCGGAGGAGACGCCCAAGCACGGCCTGCCGGTGCCGCCCGAGCACAAGCCGACGCCGGACGAGCTCTGGGGCGATCCGCTCAGCGCGCCGAAGGAGGCGTTCACGCTGGCGCCGCCCGCGTCGCGGCAGCCGCCGCCCGCGCCCGAGCAGGAGACCATCGCCGAGGAGGACGAGCCCACGCTGGCCACTGGCGTGCCGCCGCCGTCCGCGCCCATCCCGCTGCCGCCGCCCTCGCCGCTGCCGGAGGAGCGCAGCGCGCTCGATCTCGTGTCCGAGGCGCACCCGGAGCCGCTCGATCCGCCCCTGACCCCGCTCGATCCGCCCCTCTCGCCCGAGTCGGGCCTGATGTCGCCTTCCGAGCCCGCGCCCGGCTTCTCCTTCGCGGGCCTGCTCGACGAGGCGCAGAAGGCCAAGGGCGCGCCCTCCACGCCTGCGCCGCGCCCGATGATGGCGCAGGAGGAGCCTGACCGCACCAACCCCGGCGAGCCCAGCCCGCTCTTGCTCGCGCACGCCCGCGGCGAGGAGTCCGCCGAGGCCGCGCCGTGGCCGGGTGACGAGCCGACGCGCATCGAGCCCGTGTCCGCTGCCCTGCTCGACAAGCTGCGCGAGCGTGATCCGGGTGAGGCCTTCGCGGCCGCGCGCGCGCCGGCGCCCCTGTCGGAGGAGGAGCTGGGCCTCGCCGCTGCCCAGGCCGCGCCGCAGCCGGAGCCCGAGCCCGCGCCGGAACCCGCTCCCGAGCCCGCGCTGACGCCGCTCGACCCGCCGATGGAGCCCGCGCGTCCGATGCCCTCGGCGAACGTGACGCTCAACGACTTCTCGTTCGATCGCCCGCCCGACACCGACCCCGACGAGGTGCACTTCCAGGAGACGTTCGCGAAGTTCCTGGAGACGCGCCAGCAGACGGGCGAGGCGGCCACGGTGAGCTACGACAAGTTCGCGGCCAAGCTGCGCAAGAACCGCGAGGACCTGCTCGCCAAGCACAGCGCCCGCGCGGTGCGCTTTGCCGTCTACATCAAGGACGGCAAGGCGGCGATCAAGGCGAGCGCGGTCAAGTAGCTTTTCTCCGCGGCCCCGAGGCGTGGGGCCTCGCGGTTGGTCTCCGCGGCCCCGGCCGAGGGGGAGCGCGCGCCTCCTGGAGGCGCAACCTGCCCCACGCCCCGGGCTCGCGGCCGTCAGCGCGAGCCGCCCCACGCCCCGGGCCCGCGGCCG
>JAFEBC010000537.1 GCA_018266095.1 Deltaproteobacteria bacterium | reverse complement strand
TGGATCCACAGCACCACGTGCGCCGCGTGGCCGTTCTCGAGGTCCAGATCCATCGTCGCCTGGAACTTCCCGTCACCCTGGTGCGCAGCGAGCAGCAGCGCGCCCGCCGCCGGCACTCCCGCCAGATGGGCCGTCGCGCCCTGACGCGCTTCGAGGCCCGAGAAGCGCCCGATGATCGCGTCCGCGTCGCTCGCCGGCATGCCCGCGGGACGCAGCCGCACCTCTCCGCCGAGCGAGCTCACCTCATTGGCGCCCGCGTCGGTGCCCACCTGCGTCACGGTCACGTCCACGCCATCGAGCGCGATGTCGCTCAGGTCGCCCGCGCGCGGGTTCTGCAGCTCGCTGGCCTCCGCGAGATCCATCTGGAACACGAGGCCCACGCTCTGGCCATGCGCCTCGTCCACCTCGACGTCGCGCGAGAGATCGAAGAGCTCGCTCAAGCTGCAGCCGGAGGCGGTGGCTGCGAGGGCGATGGCGAGCGCGCCGAGGAGCGACTTGCGAAGCATGACGGCCTCCCGATTCCGCGCGCGATTCGCGCACGTACAGAGGCCATCGGCGGCTGCGTCAGGAGGTTGAAGGGGTTGAAAGTAGGATGCTTTTGGGCGTCAGGCCGCCGCCGCGCGAGGCGGGTGGGGTCGTCAGCGAAGTGGCGAAATCGGGTGCGCCCGGGTGGGCAGATCAGCGGCCGACGTTCACGATCTGCTTCACCCACGCAGGCTCGGTCGCGGCGCGCAGCAGGCAGTCCGCGCAGTCCGCGTGCGAGAGCGCGTTGCCCGGGAAGATCTTCGCGCGCGGGCCGGCCGTGTACTTGCCCGTGAACGGCTTGTGCGCGAGCGCAGGCGGGCGAACGATGACCCAGTCGCGCGAGCTCGCGGTGACCGAGCTCTCCGCGATGATCTTGTCCGCGTACAGCTTGGGAAAGATCCGGCGGAACACGCTCACCGCGAAGCCGCCGAAGAACGACAGCTCGCTGCCGTCGCTGCAGATCATGCCGCTCTCGAACACGAAGCGCTTCACGCCCGACTTCGCGCAGGCGAGCAGCATGTTCTTGGTGCCCTCGGAGAGCAGCGTGCCCGGGTTCGAGTTGCTCGCCGGGCCGATGCAGCTCACCACCGCGTCGACGCCCTCGAACGCAGGCGGCAGGCTGGCCGCGTCGAGCACGTCGCCCTTGAGCACGGTGAGGCGCTCCTTGGCTGCGATCGATTCCGGCTTGCGCGCGACCGCGACCACGTCATGGCCCGCGGCCAGCGCGCGCTCGACGACGTTCCGACCCGTTCCGCCCGTGGCTCCGAAGACGAGGATGCGCATGGGGCCAGACGGTACAAGAAATGGACTCACTCCGCCATCGTGACGACTGGCGGAGGAGTCTGCTAGCCGAGGCGCTCGGCCAGCACCTCGCGCACCGACTTCGCGTCGGCCTGGCCGCCCGAAGCCTTCATCACCAGGCCCACGAAGAAGCCGGTCAGCCCCTTGTTGCCGGCCTTGTAGCGCGCGACCTCGTCGGGATGCTTGGCGAGCACGCCGTCCACGATGGGCGCGAGCGCGTCCTTGCCCGACACGGCCTTGAGGCCCAGCGAGTCCACGACCGCTTGCGGCGCGCGGCCCGAGCGCAGCATCTCCTCGAGCACGTCCTTCGCAGACGTCCCCGTGAGCGTGCCCGCGTCGACGAGCCTGGCCAATTCGCCGAGCGCAACGCCTGCCACCTGGGCCTGCGGACGATCCTTGAGCAGGCGCGCGGCCTCGTTCACCCAGCGCGCCACGCTCTTCGGCGAGGCGTGCGCGGTGAGCGCCTGATCGAACAGCGCGCGGCTCTTGTCGTCGGTGGCGAAGAGCAGCGCCTCATCCCGCGAGAGCCCGCGCGCCGACAAGTCCGCGTAGGCCTGCGCCTGCACCTCGGGGAGCCTGGCGATGCGCTCCTCGAAGCTCGGCGCCGGACCCTGAGGCTTCTTGGGTTCGTCCTTCTTCGCCGGCTCCTCGGCCTTGGGCTTCTTGGCGAAGGCGTCCTTGAGCGCCACGGTGCGGTTGAACACCAGCGCGCCCGTCTTGCTGTCGCGATCGAGCGTGAAGAAGCCCTGCCGCTCGAACTGGAACGACTCGCCCGGCTTGGCGTTCGCGAGCGACGGCTCCAGGCGCGCGCCCGCGAGCGTCACCAGCGACTCGGGATTCAAGGTGTCGCGCCAGTCCTTGCCCTCGGGCACGTCGTCGGGCTGCTCGACGGTGAAGAGCGTGTCGTAGAGCCGCACCTCGGCCGGGAGCGACTGCGCCGCCGACACCCAGTGCAGCGTGCCCTTCACCTTGCGCCCGTCCGGCGACTGGCCGCCGCGCGTCGTTGCATCGTACGTACAATGGAGGGCGACGATCGCACCCGACGCATCGCGCTCCACGCTCGTGCAGGTGACGAAGTACGCGTGCCGCAGCCGCACCTCCACTCCGGGCGCGAGCCGCTTCCAGCCCTTGGGCGGCTCCTCGGCGAAGTCGTCCTTCTCGATGAACAGCTCGCGCGAGAACGGCACCGGCCGCGTACCCGTCTTGCCCGACTCCTCCGGCCAGCTCGCCGCTTCGAGCGTCTCGACCTGTCCTTCCGGATAGTTGTCGATGACAAGCTTCAGCGGCCGGAGCACGGCCAGCGCGCGCGGCGACTTGGGCTCGAGGTCATCGCGGATCGCGTTCTCCAGGCGGCCCAGATCGAGGATCGAGTTCGTCTTGGCGACGCCGATCTCCTCGCAGACCGCGCGCAGCGCCGTGGGCGTCACGCCGCGGCGGCGCCGACCGAGCAGCGTGGGCAGGCGCGGATCGTCCCAGCCCGACACGCGCTTCTCGACGACGAGCGTGTTCAGCTTGCGCTTGCTCATCATCATGTACGTGAGGTTCAGGCGCGCGAACTCGTACTGGTGCGGCGGCATCGCGAAGCCGACCTTGGCGATGAGCCAGTCGTACAGCTCGCGGTTGTTCTCGAACTCGAGCGTGCAGATCGAGTGCGTGATGCCCTCGATCGCGTCCGAGAGGCAGTGCGCGTAGTCGTAGAGCGGGTAGATTCACCACGCGTCGCCGGTGCGGTAGTGGTGCGCACGCCGGATGCGGTAGAGGGGTGGGTCGCGCATCTTCATGTTCGCGTTCGACATGTCGATGCGCGCGCGCAGCGTGTGCGCGCCATCGGGGAACTCGCCGGCCCGCATGCGCGCGAAGAGATCGAGGTTCTCCGCGACGGTGCGCGAGGCGTACGGGCTCACGCGGCCCGGCTCGGTGACGGTGCCGCGGTACTCGCGCATCTCGGCCTCCGTCTGCGAGCACACGTACGCGTCGCCCTGACGGATGAGCTGCAAGGCCCACTGATAGAGCTGCTCGAAGTAGCCGCTCGCGTGGCGCACCTCGCCGCTCCACTGGAAGCCGAGCCACTTCACGGCCTCCTCGATCGAGCGCACGTACTCTTCGTTCTCGGTGGTGGGATTGGTGTCGTCGAAGCGCAGGTTGGTCTGGCCGCCGAACTCCTGCGCCATGCCGAAGTTCAGGCAGATCGACTTGGCGTGGCCGATGTGCAGATAGCCGTTCGGCTCCGGCGGAAAGCGCGTGACGACCTTGCCGCCGTGCTTTCCGGAGCGCACGTCAGCGGCGATGATGTCGCGGATGAAGTGGGAGGCGTGGGACTTCGGTTCGGTCATGGCGGTCGGTGTACCATGTCCGTGTAGATGACTTGAACGACGAGAATGGAGCCCAAATCGTGATGCTCGCCTTGGTGGCCGTCCTGCTCGCTGCAGCGCCTGATTGGGTCGCAACGGGCGGCGTATCTCCCCGATATCCCAAGGAAAAGTTCGTCGTGGGCTTCGGCGTGGTGCAGGCCGGGCCCGACGCGCTGCCGGCCGCGCGCAACCAGGCGAGCGCGGATCTGAGCACGCGCATCCTGGTGCGCATCGAGAACCAGTTCACGGATGTGCAGTCGCAGAAGAACGACAAGTTCGAACAAGAGATGGTCGCGCTCACCAAGAGCTCGAGCGACGTGAAGCTCTCCGACCTCTCGTTCGAGACGCACCAGGACGCGGACAAGGTGTACGCGCTGGCCTACGTGGAGCGCGGGCCGGCGGCGGCGAAGGAGAAGGCCGCCGCGCAGGAGGCGATGGCGCGCGCGCTGCAGCTCATGGAGCAGGCCGACGGTGCGGCGGCGAAGAAGCGCGAGGGCGATGCGCTCAAGGCGTACCTGGCCGTGCGCGTGGCCGCGAACGAGGTGAGCTTTCACGAGACGCTCGAGCGCGCGTTCCAGGGCAGCGCGACCACGCACGAGGATCTCGCGGGCCTCGAGCGCAAGGCGGAAGAGAAGGTGCAGGAGCTCTTGAAGAAGCCGGTGTCGACGGTGAAGGACGCGGCGCAGGCCTTGGTGGCGCAGCTCGATCGGCAGGGCGCGATCGCGGGCACGCGGTACACGGTGGCGCCGTTCACGTATCGCGGGACTGCGTTCTCGAGCAGCTTCTCGCGCGCGTTCGCGCAGGATCTCGAGGTGTCGGCGACGGCCGCGGGTGCATCGGGCGCGCGCGGGCTGGCGCTGCGGGGAACGTACTTCGACGAAGGGGATCTCTTGCGCATCAAGGCGCTCGCCACCGAAGTCGAGAGCGGAAAATTGATCGCCGCGGCAGAGGTGTCGTTGCCCAAGAAGGCGGTGCCGAAGGAGCTGGCGCTGGTGCCGCAGAACGTGATGGAGGCGCTCAAGGACGACAAGGTGCTCGCGGGCGCGGACGAGGTGGTGACGGGCGAACTGCACTTGGATCTCACGACCAACCTGGGCCGGCGCAACCTGCTCGTGTCGCCGGATCAGGACATCAAGGTCATGCTGCGCGCGAACAAGGCCTGCTACGTGCGGCTCGTGTACTGGCTCGCGAGCGGTCAGCGCACCGTGCTCGAGCAGGGCTACTTCCTCGATGACTCCAAGCGCAACCTCTGGGTCGAATATCCGGCCACGTTCCAGGCGTCGGCGCCGTTCGGCGTCGAGAGGTTCCAGGCGGTGGCGTTCGCCAAGAAGCCGGAGCCGCTGCCGACGAAGAAGATGCTGGTCGATGGCGAGGAGTACGAGATCGTCAGCGATGAATCGCCGCAGGCGCTGGTCAAGCACCGCGGCATGCACATCAAGAAGGCCACCGAGACGGAGTCGAACGAGATGGCCGAGTCGGTGCTCACGCTGACGACGGCCAAGTAGGCCGCGCTCCGGGCAGCGCAGGCCCTAGAGGATCGTCACCAGCCACAGCGCGAGGTTCGCGGCCGCGCACACGCCGTCGACGATGAAGATGAAGCGCATCGGCCCGCGCACGTCCCACGAGGCGCCGCCCGCGCGCCCTCCGCGCAACAGCGGCGGCAGATTGGCCGCGAACTGCGAGCCGTGCGCGAGGCCACACGCGAGCAGCACCAAGGACACCGAGATGGCCGCGCCGCGCAGCATGGGGACGAGCGCGTAGAGCGAGAGCACCGCGAAGGCCAGGTTCATTCCGCCGAGGAAGGGCAGGGCCTCGACCAGCGCCTTGTACGTGCGCTCCTCGCGCGCATCGGCGGGCACCAGCAGGCGGATCGCGCGGCGCGGCTGCAGCGAGAAGAGGCGGAAGCCGAGGCCGAACCAGAGCACGTTCACGGCGAGGACGGAGAGCAGCGCGATCTGCATGGCGCAGACCATAGCGCAAGCCGGGCGGCCCTCGTGGAAGAGAGCCGCCCGGCCGGTGAGCGCGAGGCGCGCACTGCGCCTACTGCGGGTGGACGACCAGGCTGTAGCCGAGCGGATACGTGCCGCCCGTGGCGTCGACGACCTGGCTGGCGTTGAAGCGCACCGAGACGTTGCCGTTGCTCATGATGCCCGCCTGGAACGGGATGGTGTGCGTAGCGCCGGCTGGGAGCGCGAACGACAGGGGCGACACCGAGCTGATGTTGGGGAAGTTGTTCGAGACCACGGTGAAGGTCAGGATCGGGCTGTTGATGTGCATGTTCTGATCGGTCGGATTGTGGAGCACGATGTTGCCGGTGATCTTGGTCTGGGCCGGCTGCGGCGCGCTCCAGTCGGGCGTGGAGCTGATGTCCACGGGGAGGCTCGGCCAGACGCAGACGAGGCTGATGCCGCCGCCGCTCGAGATCGACGTGTTCACGATGCCGTGGAGCGAGTCGGCCCCGCAGGCGAGGCCCTGGAGATCCTCGATGCGCGTGAACTGCGGCGCCGTTGCCTCGGTGGTGCCGCTGCCGCCGGGGTTCGTGCTGGTGGGCGCGGTGTTGGTCGCGCCGCCGCCGGCCGTCTGCGCGCGGGCCGGACTGGCGAAGGCGAGCACCGCCGCCACCATCGAGAACGTCGCCCACTTGCTCATCGCCTGCATCGCTCCACGGATTCCGATCGTCATGTGAGTCCCCTTGAGTGTGCCGCTCGAGTGCGGCGTTCACGGACCCATCCGCAGGGCGCGCGCGAAACCCGACATCGCCTCGTCGGAAGCGCGAAATCGGGCCTGATTTCAATCCGCTGCGGCGCACGGACCATCGTCGCGGGTCGCGCGCGGGAAGATCGCCAGCGCGTGGCGTCTTCATGACGCGAAAGGACGGACACCACATGGAGCTGCTGCAGGCGACGCGCGAGGCGAAGGTGATCGGGGTCACGACGGATGCGGCGATCGAGCTGTGCTGGGTCGGGCTGCCCGAGGAGGAGCTGCCGGCCACATCGACGCTGACGTTCAAGAACGGGCGCACGGCGCGCCTGGTCACGGTGCCTGCCGAGAAGTTCGGCGCGTACCTCGATGGCCTCGGTGATCGGTCGCTCGCGGTGGCGTTCTTCTCTGCGCCCGTCGGCGAGGTGGTGCCCGACGCGGTCCGCGTACTGCGCGCGCGCAGCCAGCACGAGCGTACGCGCGTGTATCTGGTGGCCTCCGAGAGCCGCGCCCTGCCGGCCGATGGCGGCGGCGAGACGGACATCGAGGAGGTGATCGGGCGCGACCGCATGTCGGGGAGCTCGCTCACGCAGATCGCCGAGCGCGGCGTGCGCGCCTTCAACGCGCTGGGCACCAACCCGCTCCTGCCGCGCTTCTATCTGGACGCGACGTTCAACGGCATCTTCGACTGGTTCGAGACCACGCGCTGGGACTGGAGCGAGCTGGGCAACTTCAGCAAGGTCGACAAGAAGCTCCTGCGCGAGGAGGAGATCGAGACGCTCAAGGAGTCGGCGGTCATCGAGTTCGGCACGCTGCCCGGCGCGCACAACTTCCTGCGCGAGTGGCACGACGAGTTCAGCTTCAGCTCGTGGGCGCTCTCGTGGGGCGCCGAGGAGGCGCGGCACTCGCTCATCCAGTGCCGCTACCTGCAGCACATCGGCGTGGACATCCCCGCCAAGCACGCGATGTACAAGCGCGAGCCGTATCCGATGGGCAAGAACCGCGCCGCGACGCTGATGATGAACATCATCTCCGAGGCGCGCGCGGCCGCGTACTACAAGCGGCTCGCCAACGAGAGCCAGGAGCCCACGCTGCGCCGCATCTGGAAGCTCTTGGGCCGCGACGAGGCCCGTCACGCGCGCGCATTCTTCGTGTTCTGCAAGGAGGAGTGCGATCGCGATCCGAAGAGCCGCAAGGCGATGCTGGAGATGGCGTACGTGTGGCTCGCGGATCGCGCGGACGGCATCAAGCACCCGGCAGGCCACTTCTATCCGCACTCGACCTCGGCGCGCGGCATCAAGGAGACCGAGCGCTCGCACGAGGGCATGACGGACCAGGCCGACGAGAACGTGCTGGCGATGATCCGCAACATCCTCGACGACGAGTCGGTGAAGAGCGTGCGCGACGTGAAGGCGCGGCTGCGGGAGCTGGCATGAGCCGCGCGGACGTCCCGGCGACGAGCGGCTACGGGAACTGCTTCGGCTGCTCGCCGCGCAACGTGAACGGGCTCAAGCTGAAGTTCGAGATCGCGCCCGGACGGGTGTCGGCGTGGGTGGAGCTGGGACCGGAGTTCGAGTCGTTCCCGGGCATGATCCACGGCGGCATCATCGCCACGCTGCTCGACGAGGTGATGGCGCAGGCGGCGCTGCGTGAAGGCCGCTGCCCCGCCACCACGGCCGGCATGCGCGTGCGCTACGCGCAGGTGATGGAGACCAACCGCATCTACCGCGTGATCGCCGAATCGGGCGGGCGCACCGGCGATGTGGTGACCGTGCAGGGCCGGCTGGAGACGCCCGAGGGCGCGCTCGTGGCCGTGTCGGACGGGACGTTCCTGTTGTGGACGCAGGCGCGAGCCGAGAGCGCCAAGCTCACGCTGCCGCCGCCCGCGATGCAGAGCCTGAAGCAATTCTTCCGTGACCTCGAGGTGTCGCCATGACCGCAATCCAAGACGAAGTCGTCCGCATCATCTGTGAAGCGCTGGAGATCCAGACGAGCGAAGTCGCGCTCGAGACCAGCATCCGCGCGCTGCCCAACGTGGAGTCGATCCGCATCCTCAACGCCATCCTGCGCGTCGAGAAGCGGTTCGCCATCGAGATCCCCGACGCCGCCACCTTCCAGGTGGAGACGGTGGGCGAGTTCGTGGAGCTCGTCGAGCTGCAGCTCATCAAGAACGAAGAGCTCGCGGCGCAGCGCGAACGGGCCGTGGCATGAGCACCGCGATCGATCAGCGTCCGCACGATCTGCTGCAGATGGTGCAGCGTGCGTCGGGGCGGCCAGAGCGAGGCCTGCGCTTCTTCCGGCAGGGTGAGGAGACGGAGTTCCTCAGCTATGCGCAGCTCTATGAAGACGCGGGGCGCATCGCGGGCGCGCTGATCGAGCGGGGCGTGAAGCCGCAGCAGCGCATCGCCGTGGTGCTGCCGACCTCGGCGGATTGCGTGCGCGCGCTGTGGGGTGTGCTCGCGGCCGGCGCCGTTCCTGTTCCGCTGCCGCCGCCGCTGCCGTTCACCAAGCCGCGCAAGTACGCCGAGCGCATCCGCGGCGCGGTGGAGCGCTCGGGCATCCGCGTCCTCATCGGCGACGAGCGGCTCGATCCGTTCCTGCGCGAGATGGGCGTGGAGCTCGAGGGGCGCGTGCAGATCCTCTGCTCGCCTCAGCTCCGCGGGGACACGAGCGTGCACCGCGCGCAGGACCCGAACGCCGCCGCGCTGGTGCAGTACACCTCGGGCAGCACCAGCGCGCCCAAGGGCGTGGTGCTCACGCACGCGCAGGTGCTCGCGAACCTGGAGGCGATCGTGCAGGGCCTGCAGGTCGGGCCGGACGAGAAGGGCTGCTCGTGGCTGCCGCTCTTCCACGACATGGGCCTCATCGGCTGTTTGTTCGCGAGCGTGTACCGCGGCATCGAGCTCTTGCTCATGTCGCCGGAGGACTTCGTGCTGAATCCCGCGCACTGGCTGCGGCTCTTCAGCAAGTACGGCGCGACCATCGCGGCGGCACCGAACGCGGCGTATCTGCACTGCGTGCGGCGCGTGTCGGCCAAGACCGCGGCGACGATCGATCTCTCAGGCTGGCGCACGGCGATGAACGGCGCGGAGGGCGTCGAGCCGGAGACGATGCGGCAGTTCGCCGAGCACTTCGCGGTGTCGGGCTTCAGGGACAGCGCGTTCATGCCCGTGTACGGCATGGCCGAGGCCACGCTCGCCGTGAGCTTCTCGCCGCGCGGGGAGGGCGTGCATGTGCTGCGCGTGAACCGGACCGCGCTCGGTGAGGGCCGCGTGGTGGTCGCGCGCGAAGGTGAGCGCGACGCCAAGGAGCTCGCGTCGGTGGGCACGCCCGTGCTGCACATGGACGTGCAGGTGCGCGACGCGCGCGGCCACGAGCTCACGAGCGATCGCGTGGGCGAGATCTTCATCCGCGGCGCCTCGGTGATGGAGGAGTACGACCGCGACGAGACCGCGACGCACGCGGCGCTGAAGGATCGTTGGCTCGCGACGGGCGATCTCGGCTTCGTCTTCGACGGCCGCCTCTACATCAGCGGGCGGCGCAAGGAGATGATCATCGTGCGCGGGCAGAACTTCTACGCGAGCGATCTCGAGCACCTCGCCGGCCAGGTGAAGGGCGTGGCGATGGACGGCGCGATGGCCATCCGTGTGCAGGGCGATGGCACGGATTCGCTGGTGATGCTGATCGAGAACCGCCAGAGCGATCCGGAGTCGCAGAAGCGCATCATCGCGGGCGTGCGCGAGGCGATCTCGTCCGTGCTCGGCGTGGCGCCGGACGAGGTGGTGCTGCTCGGGCGCGGCGGGCTTGCGCGCACGTCGTCGGGGAAGCTCGAGCGCTACAGGGGCGCCGAGATCCTGCTGCGGCACCGCGAGCAGCAGCGGCAACTGGAGCAGGCCGACACGGCGCCTTCGCTGCCGCGCGTGGCCAAGGGCGATGTCGAGGCCGAGGCGGTGGCGTGACCATGATCTATCGACTGCTCAAGAAGCCGTTCTTCGGCCGCTACCAGAAGCCGTGGCGCTGGCCCGCGCAGGTGCCGGACGCAGGCTGGGAGCGCGTGCGCATCGACAGCGAATCGGGCGCGAAGCTGCACGGCCTGTTCGCGCGTGCGCATGGACCTGCGCGCGGCGCAGTCGTGTGCGCGCACCCGATGGGCGTGGACGCGAAGGGGTTCTTCTTGAAGCGCGGGCACGCGGAGCTCTTGCGCGACAACGGCTACGACGTGCTGCTGTTCGACTTCAACGGCTTCGGCGAGAGCCCGAGCGGGAACTTCTCGTATCCGCTGGACGTGATCGCCGCGGGCCGCAAGCTGCAAGAGCTCTCGCCCGGACAGCCGCTGGGGCTGATGGGCGCGTCATTCGGCGCGGCGTGGTCGATGTGCGCGTTGGCGCGGCCGGATCATCCGTTCCAGGCCGCGGCGCTGGAGTGCCCGTTCACCACGCTCGACGAGTATTGGATCCGCTATCGCATCCCGTACTACACGCTCAAGACGCTCAATGTTCTGCTGCCGCGCATCGCCGCCGAGCTGCGGCCGATCGTGCAGATCGCACGCCTGTCGCCGTTGCAGGAGCTGCTCTTGATCTACGGCGACCGTGACGACGTGACGCCCGCGCAGATGGGGCAACGCTTCGCCGCGGCGTGCTCGCTGCCCAAGGAGAAGGTCACGCTGTGGACCATCCCGGGCGCCGAGCACACCAAGGCGTTCACACACGCGCCGGAGGAGTACCGCGAGCGCGTGCTGGCGCTCTTCGCGCGGACGTTGGTGAAGACAGCGCCCGCCGCTTCGGCCTGAGCGGAGGCCGTTCAACGGTCGGAAAGTAGCGGGCGCGCCGCCTAGTGCCGGGCGGCCGCCTTCGCCTTCTGCGCGGGCACGAACTCGCTCATCACCGCCTCGCGCAGCAGCCGCGGCGGCACCAGGCCCTGCGAGAGCACGAAGTCGTTGAACGCCTGCCGATCGAACGCCTTGCGCAGCGCGATCTCGGCCGCCTCGCGCGTCTCCATCAGCCGCTGGTACCCATAGAAGTACGAGGTGGCCTGGCCCGGCTCGTTGAACACGTAGCGCTGCATCTCCTGCGTGGCCATGCCCTCGGAGAGGCCGACCTCCTCGCGCAGGAACGCGACCACCTCGGCCGGCGCGATCTCGCCGCGGTTCACCATCGGATCCAGGAACGCGCGCGCGGCCCGCTGCATGCGCGCCTGCAGCGCGAAGAGCTGGCCGTCGAGCGGCTCGAACGGCTGCAGCTCGGCCTCGGCGTAGAGCGCCCAGCCCTCGACGTTGACGCTGTTGAACGCGAACACCGCGCGCGCCGTGGACACGCCCGCCTCGATGATCTTGGCGAACTGCAGCTCGTGCCCCGGCCGCGCCTCGTGCGCGGTGAGCGTCCACGTGTCCGCCTGGTGCGAGAAGTCGTCGTACACGAGCCGCTTGCCGGTCGGATCGGGCGGCATCGCGGTGGTGAGCACGAACTCGCCGTACTCGCCGGTGTTGCCCACGAGGCGCGGCGCGTTCATGTGCGGCGCGGGGACCTGCGCGTTCTCGGCCTCGCTGGCCAGCCGGATGCGGGCCGCGCGATCGGGCAGCGTGACGATGTGCTCCCTGCGGACGATGGCCTCGATCTCCGCGAGCCGCGCGCGGTACGTCGGCATCACCTGGTCGGCGGGGAGCTGCTCCTTCTTCAGCTCGCGGATCACGGCGCGGTAGTCGGCGTCGGCGAACCCGCGCTGCCTGGCGATCTGGCCCGCGGTGATCTGCATCTGGTTTCTGATCTCGGAGAACGAGGTCAGCGCGCGCGACACCAGCTCGTCCACGGGCAGATCGAGCCCGTAGTGTTGCAGCCGATTCGCATAGACCTCGGGCGGCAGCCGGTGATCGGCGCGCGTGCGCACGTTGGCCTTCACCCACGCAGCGTGGTCGGCGAGCTGCTTCTCCAGCGCGGCCACCGGCTTCTCCCAGCCCGGCAGCTTGCGCCGCGACATGAGCTCGCGGATGCCGGCGATGAGCGCGACGTCCTTGGCCTGGTCCTGCTCGACCTCGCCCTGGAACGGCCCCCACAGCGACGGGTCCGCGCTCTGCCGCTCGAGGTAGCGCTCTTGGGCCAGCAGCGTCGCCGGACGGTAGCCCTTGGCGAGGCCCGCGTACTTCTCCAGCCGCACCACCAGGGACTTCTGCCGCTCGGGCGGGATGCGCGGATCGGTCATCTCCCGCACCACACCGTAGATGAGCCCGGCCATGTCGAAGTAGGGCAAGAGGTGCTTGCGCTCCAGCGCGTCGGTCTCCAGGTTGGCCTGCGCGGTGTGGATGAGGATGTCGAGGTCCTGGCGCACCTTGAGGTCGGTCTCCGCCGCGAGGCGCTTCTGGAGCTCGGCGATCACCGCCTGCGTGTCGGCGCGCTCGGCCTCGTAGGTGTCGCGCGAGAGATCGAGGATGTCCTCGTCGTGGCCGTCGACGCCCAGCTCGCTGGCCGACTCGGGCGAGTACTTCGCGAGCAAGTCGAGCAAGAGGCGCGCGTTGGTGTTGCTGCGCTCGATCCACGCGGCGGGCGCAGGCGCAGCGCCAGGCGCAGACGCCCCGTGCGAAGACGGTCCGGGCGCAGCGGCCGCGTTCGAGGGCGCAGCCGTGGCCGCGAGCAAGGAGCAGAGGAGGGTGAGCATGGACGTGACCTTGCCTGACGACAGAGTGGTTCGCCACTCTACGCAGGCGCGCGCGCGTCATTTCGGCGGCGTCGGGTCATCGGTGTTATGGTCCGAGCCGACTGCGGGAGGTGTCCTCTTCCCGACGGGCCTCCGACGGATTCGACTGTCGACGGCGATCCTCCCTGCTCCCTCCTGGAGCGCGAGGACCTGTCTGAATCTCCAGGAGCCGTCTTGCAGGGGTCCACATGCACCGCACCTCCATTCCCATCGTCGACATCGCGTCCAACACCGTGCGCGATCGGCCCAGCAACACGCCCACCTTCGACGTGCCGGCCGACTTCGATCGCACCACCACCATCGCGCAGCTCGATGGCGGCGCGCACCTGCACTACGCGAGCGTCGGCAAACCCGTCGTGCGGCCCGCGTTCCCCCGGCCGCTCTCGTGGCGCGCGCGGGGCGAGGAGTGCCTGGTGGAGGAAGAGGGCAAGAAGCCCGGCGGGAACGGCCCGATCCGCTACCTCCTGTCGACGATCGATCGCCAGCAGCGGGCCGCGCCGCGTCTGCCGAACCTGCGCACGCCGGAGGGAACGTCGGCTCCGAAGCGGGGCTCCAAGAGCGAGCGCTGAGGCTCGTCGCGCGGGACCTACTTCGGCACCGCCGGCACCACGCCGAACTTCACCAAGCTCTCGCCGCTCGCCACCACCGCCTCCTCCCAGGGCCGCGGCTTCCACCCGAGCACGCGCTCGGCCTTCGCGCTGGTGGCGTTGCGCACGTTCCCCAAGAGCGGAATCAGGGTGCGCATGCGCGGGCTGAACACGCCGACCAGCCGCACGAACCAGTCCGGGAGCTGCCGCGTCGGCACCTTGCCCGCCGCCGGGCCCAGCCGCGACCGCAGCACGCGCGCGACCTCGATCATCGGCATCGCGCGGCCAGAGACCGCGATGAAGCGCTGCCCCTTGGCCTCGGGATGCGTCATCGCCTTGAGGTGCAGATCGGCGACGTCGCGCACATCGACCACGCTGAAGAACAGCCGCGGACATCCGGGCGCCCCCGCGAGCAGCCCCTTGATCAGGTCGATCGACGCCGCGAAGTCCGCTCCCAGCACGGGCCCGAAGATGCCGCTCGGGTTCACCACCGTCAGCTCCAGCGCGCCGCCTTCTCTCTGCATGAACTCCCACACGGCCCGCTCGGCCAGGACCTTCGAGCGCACATAGGCGCTCATCTCCCCGGCGACGTTCGACCAGACGGTCTCATCGAACGCCGCGGTCTGCGGCGGGTGCCCGTAGTAGATGGCGCCGCAGGTCGAGGTGAACACCACCCGCTTCACCCCTGCGTCCCTGGCGAAGCGCAGCACCCGCACCGCGCCCTCACGCGCCGGAATGATGAGCTCGTCCTCGTTCTTCGGCGCCGCTGCCGGCATCGGCGACGCGACGTGCATGACGTAGTCGCACCCGGCCACCGCCTCGGCCCAACCCGCATCGCTCACGAGGTCCGCCACGAAGCAGGAGAGCCGCTCCCCTGGCTCTGCGCCCGCGCTCCGCAGCATCTCCCGCAGCGTCGCCTCCCGCGCGCTGGAGCGCACGGTCGTGCGCACCGTGTGGCCCGCCTGCAGGAGCTGCAGGATGACGTGACTGCCCACGAACCCCGAACCGCCTGTGACCAAGACCGTGCTCATGCGCGAACTCCATCTGCTTAAATGAGTGAGTACTCACTCATTCATGAGACCAAACACTACGGCTTCCTCGCCAGCGCCCCCCACAGCATCTGGAAGCCCGCGCTCAGGTACTCGTCGCCGCGCTCCGGATCGCGGTCGATGAGGTCCATGGTCATCTCGGCGATCGCCTTCAGCGCCTGCGAGGACATGCCCGCCGGCAGGTCCTTCATCAGCCGCTGCTGCAGCGCATCGGCGAGCAGCCGGTCGACCTCGGCGAAGAGCTCGCTGCTCTGCGCGCGCACAGCGGGGGTGACCAGGTTCGACAGCGTGATGCTGCGCAGGGCCTTGCGCTTGAGCTCGTAGGCCACGCCCCAGGTGACGTAGCGCCTGAAGACGTGCTCGAAGCGCACGCGCACGCTGCTCCTGCGGGGGAAGTTGCTGGTGATCGCGGACGCGAGATCGACGCGCAGGTCCAGGTAGAGCGCAGTGACCAGCTCTTCCTTGGTCTTGAAGTAGGTGAAGAGCGAGCCCTCGGAGATCCTGGCCGTCTTGCTGATCAGCGACGTGGGCGCCTGCAGGCCGTGCTTGGCGAACACCTGGGTGGCGGCATCCAGCAGGGCCATGCGGCGGCTGTCGTTGCGCGGACGGGACATGATAACTGAGTAAGTACTCAGTTAAGCGTGCGGGCGCAAGCCGAACGCACGCGAACCCGCGGCGGCGCGGATGGTCGGTCGCGCCGGGCGCGGGCTGGCCTCTGGTACCCTGTGCGCGTGCGGATCCCACACGGTCGTGTCCTGGCGCTCTGCGCGGCGATGACGCTGTTGGCCTGCGGGCAGGGCGGCCCGGAGTGCGCACCAGGAGCCGCGGCGTCCGGCGGAGTGTGCCTCGGGTCAGACGGCGGGCACGACGGCGGGGACGCAGGCGCTGGAGACGGCGGCGACGCAGGCAGCGTGGATGCGGGGTGCCCGGACGGCGACAACTTCGATCCGGCGACCGGCGCCTGCGTGAGCGCCTGCAATCCCACGGGCCTGCTCCATGACCAGCCGCTGCTCGTGGGAGCGGCGACGCGGCACTACATGCTCCAGGTGCCGGGCAGCTACACCTGCGATGGCGGCACGGCGTTTCCCCTGCTGGTCGACTTCCACGGCACCTGGGGCGGAAGCGAGAGCGATCACGGCGAGGAGTACTACGCGCTGGACGGCCTGCTCGAGGTGTCGACGGCGCGGCGCTTCATCGTGGCGCGGCCGCGCTCGCTCTTCTCCAACGAGGGCGGCACCAACATCTATCGCTGGGACCAGAACCCCGGAGACCTCGCGCGCAACGCCAACTTCGCGCGCCAGCTCGTGAAGCACTTGAGCGCGCTGTACCGCATCGACCCGGCGCGCGTGTACGCGATGGGCTTCTCCAGCGGGACCAACATGACGGCGCAGTTCCTGGCGGATTCTCCGCAGGTGTTCCGTGGCTATGGCTTCGTGGGGGGCGGCGTGTTCAGCGGGGAGGCGCCGGCGTCGGTGCACCTGGACGGCCCGCCTGTGCCGCGCATGTACGGCGTGTCGGGGTACCGCGACTACCTCTTCGAGAGCGAGGAGGCGCTGCTGGCGCTGCTCGAGGCGCACCAGTATCCGCGCGACCACTACTTCGAGCGCACCGACAGCAACGGGCACGAGCTGTACGGTTGGCACTACGACGAGGCGTTCGCTTGGATCGATGAGGGCGCGCGGCCCGATGCAGGGACACCCTCTGCGGAGTGGTCCGCGGAGTCGGTGCCGGGGACAGACGATCTGATCGCTCTGGCTGACGATCGCGACGGGGGCTTTGTGGCTGCGGCCTCGGGAGGCGCGCTGTACCGGCGTGATGCGAGCGCGACCTGGACGCTCGCCGCACGGCTGACCACTGCCGGAGGGGGGAGGCCCGCGTTCAGCGGGGTGTGCATCCTGCCATCGGGTGTCGGCATCGGCGTCGGGGAATCGGCGGTGGCGCGCACGGAGGATCGCGGTGCGTCGTGGTCGCTCGATGCAGGCATCCCGGCGTTCGTGCCTGGCTTCTTCGATCCGCCCTTCATCAACGCGGTCGGGTGCAGCGCGGATCAGATCCAGGCCATCGGCTACTGGGACGCCGCGCACAGCGGCGATGGGCTCCAGTGGACCGCGACGACCGCGATGGCGCTCGGAGGAGGCTTCGCTGCGCAAGGCGCGCAGGTGAAGTCGAACGGCGCGGGCACCTGGATCGCCAGCGGCTACTACAACTATCTCGCGCGCAGCACCGACGGCGTCACCTTCACCGCGCTCTCGCCGCCCGCGACCGCGCAGAGCGTGCAGTGGCTCATGGGCATCGCGCCTGCGCCGGCCGGACACTGGTGGGTCGCAGGGGAGGCGGGGACCATCCTGGCGTCGAGCGACGACGGCCTGACCTGGAGCGATCAGTCGGTGGCGAGCGTCGACGACCTCTACGCGATCGGCTTCTTCGACGCGCAGCGCGGCCTGGCGGTCGGCACGCACGGGGCGGCGTTCCTCACCGTGAACGGCGGCGCCGAGTGGACCGACGTGAGCGTGGGCCGCGACGGCTTTCTCGGCGACGTCGCGTGGCTCGACGCGCACACCGTGCTGGCCGTTGGCGCGGGCGGGCTCGCGCTGGTGCGTCACGTGCCCTGAGGTCGATGCGCAGGGCGATCGCGTCTAGACTCACCGCATGGACTTCGAGCGTGATCCCGCGGCGCTGCAGGCGGCGATGTTGGCGCGCGTGCAGCGCCGGGTGGTGGCGAGCGGTTCGCTCTCGTTGCCGGCCGCGCCCGCGCTCGCGCACCTGTATGCCGAGGCGCTCTGCGCGCAGTTCCGCATGGTGGGTCGCGCGTTCTCTGCGGAGGAGGCCGCGGCGTTGGAGAAGAACCTGCACGCGCGGCTCGCGGAGGCGTTCCAGGCCTCGCCGTTCTCGCGCGTGAGCGTGACCTGGGAGACGGATCCGCCGCCGGAGGGGACGCTCTCGTACACCATCGTCGCCCAGCCTTCGACGATGGAGGAGCAGTACGAGGAGTGGACGCGCTCGCGCGAGCCGCCGCTGTTCGGCGCGCACGCGGACGCGAAGGTGCTCGACCTCGCGCGCGGGCTGGGGCCTCCCGCGCAGGTGCGCGTGCTGGACGTGGGCGCGGGCACTGGACGCAACGCGCTGCCGCTGGCGAAGCTCGGCCACCCGGTGACCGCGCTGGAGACCGCGCCCGCGCTGTTGGAGATCCTGCGCAAGGCGCGCGCCGCGGAGGCACCCGCGCTGGAGGTGCTCGAGGGCAACCTGCTCGATCCCGCGCTGGCCCTGCCGGCGCGGGCGTTCACGCTCGTGGTGATGAGCGAGGTCGTGTCGCATCTGCGCAGCGTGGAGGAACTGCGGCAGGTGCTGCAGATGTTGTCGGGCGCGCTGGCGCCGGGCGGCCTGCTCCTGTGCAACGCGTTCCTCGCCAAGCAGGATTGGGTGCCGGACCCGCTGGCGCGCGAGCTCTCCGAGGTGTTCTGGTCATCAGTGTTCACGCGCGCGGCGTTTGAGGAGGCCGCGGCCGCCGCGGGACTCTCGCTCGACTCCGATGAGCAGGCCTTCGCCTACGAGCGCGAGCACTTGCCCGCCGAGGCCTGGCCACCGACAGGCTGGTTCGCCGACTGGACGCGTGGACTCGATCTGTTCGCGCTGGACGACGAGCGCGCGCCGATGGAGCTGCGTTGGTTGTCGTGGCGCAAGGCCTAGCGCTGCGCGGCGTCGCTCGCGAGGCCGAGGAAGCCGCTGGCTCTTGCCTCCTTGATCACGCCGGCGCGTACGGTGTGCGCCTCGACCGCGCGGCCCGTCTTCGCCAACAGCGTGGCGAGCGAGAGCTGCGCCTCGAACTTCTGCGCAGGAAATTCGGCGTGGTCGGTCTGATCGACGAGCGCGCGCAGGCGTGACTCGGCCACCTCGCTCTCGGCGTCGCCCGCGTGAACCGCGGCGCCGGCGGTGATGAGCGCCACCCGCACCGCCAGCGACTCGCTCGAGCCCGCGAGCCTCACGGCGTCCTGCAGCGCGGCCGACGCTTCCTGCATGCGGCCAGAAGCGGCCCAGGTCTGCGCGAGTCTCGCCCGCGCCAGGCCCTCCAGATCGCGGCGCACGCCAGTCTGGAACGCCGCGATGGCGGCCTTGAAGGAGCCCTCCGCATCGGCGGCCTGACCGCGCGCGAGCGACCACTCGCCCCGCAGGAGCAGGGCCTGCGCAACTGCCGGCGCGCCGGAGCCCTCGGCCCGC